>NZ_JAHZCJ010000008.1:0-111621 GCF_019422935.1 Desulfovibrio sp.
AGTTGCCAGACCGCAAGTTGTTGTAACAAATCAAAAGGAGTTTTGCTGACATGCTACGGAACCCCCCGCCTAGCGGGGGGGTTTCTACATACAAAAAAAAACGCCAGACCCCAAAGGCCTGGCGTTTGTGGTCGACGCAGCTCGACTGAGATCAATAGATAATAATTAAGGTCGTTACGGGCAAAATACCATTCTATCCGGCGCGTTTCTCTGGCGCACATTCCGTGCCGTCACCCGTGCTCATAAAAGGGCACGACAACTTCTCCCGGAACCCATGCCGCCTAGAACGTGTAGTTGAGCTCGGCAAAGTAGGCCTTGGGATGCGCACAGGCGGGGCACATCTCGGGAGCGTGGTCACCCTCCACAAGACAGCCGCAATTCAGACAACGCCATACCGTGGGCTTGGTGCGCATGAACATGCGCCCTTCCTTGATATCCTTGGCAAGCGTAAGAAAACGCTTTTCATGGTAGGCCTCGGCAACGGCAATCTGGCGCATGACGGCAGCAACCTCAGAAAAACCTTCTTTGTCTGCCGTAGCCGCAAATTCAGGATACATGACGGTGTGCTCGTGGTTTTCACCACTGGCGGCTGCGATAAGGTTGGCTTCGCTATCAGCGATGACCCCGGCAGGGTACGCCGCCGTGATTTCTACATCTCCGCCTTCAAGAAACTTGAACAGGCGCTTGGCGTGTTCTTTTTCCTGCAAGGCAGTTTCTACAAAAATTTCCTGCACCAGCACAAAACCGTCATTCTTGGCCCGCCCGGCAAAGTAGTCATAGCGGTTACGCGCCTGAGATTCACCAGCAAAGGCTGTAAGAATATTTTTTTCCGTCTGGCTGCCTTTCAGCGATTTCATAGCGTCTTCTCCTTGGAATGATTGGTGGCTGCGCGCCTATTGGCGCAACGGCAAAAAAGGGCATGAGCAAAAGTGCCCCTCTTGTTGAACCAGTCTAATCAGGAATCATTCCTATGTCAAGCAGAAGTCGACTCTGCTTCGGCAAGCTGTGCTTCGAGAGCTGCAATCTGCGCCTCGAGCGACTGGATTTTACTTTCCACCGCCGTGCTGCTGCCGCTGCCAGCATGGCTGGCCAGGCTGGAAAGCTGGCTCTTCAGGGACTCAATCTGTTTTTTGATCTTCTCGGTAGGATCAGAAGAACTGCCGTTACCGCCACCGCCGCCAGCGCCACCGGCCTTGGTCGAACCTCCTCCACCGGCTTCGCCGGTTTCACCATCGGCAGTTTCGGCAGAGGTTTCGTCCTTGCTTTCCGCTGATTGCGAAGGCGTGGCCGTGGACGAACCCTTGTCGTACATGTGGATTTTTTCAGAAAAAAGCTTCTTGGCTTCATCAGAAATATCAACGGTGTCGCCTGAATCGGACGAATCACTGCGCGTGCGGATGGTATTCGACCCCAGACCAACCTTGTAAACAGCCTCTGCGCTGCTGGAACCCAACAGATTGCCAATCCCTGTTGTACTCATATGACGCCCCCCGCAGTAATCTTAGCTGCGAAATGCCGCATCATTTTTAATAGTGGCTCCCCCACAGAAACCCTGGGTGCGGCTGCCCAACGGGTTTGCACCCGGCAAAACCTGCCGGATGCACCTTTCCGCAGGTAGTAGAGCAACAACCATGCCGCAGGCAGTCTTTACAGCCTTTACCTCCTATGGCAGCTTTGGCGTATGCCTGCCCGCAAAGTCCCTGCCGCCCCTCTGCACGATCTGCCTGCCACGGTAGAATTTCCCCTGACCGACGGCACGCGCCTAACGGCGTCGGTGCGCCTCTCAACCCGTGCCCGCAGGGCAAAACTGTCGCTTACGCCTCGAGGCGGCCTTGTGCTGACTATCCCGCTGAGCATGGGACCAGCACAGCTTCAATCAAGCTTGCCGCTCTTCTTGCCCTGGCTGGAGCGCGCCCGCGCAACCCTGTTGCGCAGGGTTCCCGCCCCCCAGTTGCCGCCCAGTATCACCCTGCCGCTCACGGGCGAATTTTTTGCCGTTGTACCCGGTGGCGATATGGCGGCAGGCCGCAAAGCCGCCACGGCGCAAACCGGCAAAACCGCCACAGTGCAGGTTGCCAACGGCGCACGGCGTTTGCTGTTGGTGGAAAGCGCGGATCAGGTGCGCCTGTACGGCGCCGTAGATGACATATCCTTATGCGCGCAGGCCCTGCGCCAGTGGTGCCGCAAAAAAGCAGCCCGCCTGCTGCCGCCGTATCTGGAACAGCTTGCGACAACGGAAGGATTTGCCCTTGCGGGTGTGAGCGTGCGGGACCAGAGCGGACGCTGGGGCAGTTGCTCCCGTCTGCGCAGGGGGCACACCCCTCAGCCCGGAGCGCAGCGGTCAAAACTGCCGCAAGGGGCTTTTGGCCGCACCAGATCGCTGGAACAGCTCACCACGCGCATCCGCAACTTTTTTTCCACTCCGCCCATGCCCGTTACATATGACGCGGCCCCCTCCTTTGCCCAAGGCGGCTCACCCCTCGCGCCTGCATGCCCCGAGGGGCGCATCAGCCTCAACTGGCGCGCTCTGCTTCTGCCTGCCCCGCTGCTGGAGCACTTGTGCTGGCATGAGCTGTGCCACTTGCGCCATATGGATCATTCCCCGGCCTACCGGGAGGAGCTTGCCCGCTTTTCGCCCCAATGGCCCGCGCATGAAAAGGCGCTCAATGCCGCATGGCGGGGCTTGCCCTGGTGGGCACTGCCCGGCGAAGACGCCTCCCCCATCCGCTGATTTTCCCCAAGCCTCGCCCCGCGCACAAGCCATGTGCAATCCTGCCGACAGACTGACCATCTTACCCGCCCATTTCGCCAGATATTGCGCCAGCCGCCACTGCGCAATCGTTGCATTACATAAAGAATATTCAAAGATTGCTGCAAGATTACGCCAGAGCATTGCACAAATCCTCGCCTAAAATGTACAATTTTCAGTGAACCCCGGCTAAACACAAATGGACAAAGTTTATACTTTGAGCGATAAAAGACAAACAGATAGATAGGCATTCAATCTGCACAGCACAGCTTCATCATGCGCAGGCATTCCCTGCTGCGCACACCCTCTACTTGCCGCTGTAATGGTAAGGAGCGCGCCAATGCCCATAGACAAGCATGAATGGCCTGTATTGATTGTTTCTGGTGAATTTGATGCGGCAACAGATGAAGGTTGCAGACTGCGCGAGCTGAAGAAACAGCTTGTGGAAAACAAAGGCTGCTCTGTTCTCATATCCCTGCGATATGAAGACGCAATAAATATTTTTGCATCCCGCGCAGACCTTGGAACTGTCATAATAGACTGGGACATACAGTGCGAAGACCCCGGCGAGCAGGCAACGGCAGCAGAGTTGCTTGAGGGCATCCGTCAGCGCAACAAAACCATCCCGGTCGTGCTGCTCACTGACCATTCCGAGCTGGAAAATCTGCCCACGGATGTTCTTTCCAAAGTGGACGACTGCATCTGGAAGATAACAGATACCGTGGATTTTCTGGCCGGACGCATTGAAGTGCTGGTCAGCGATTACCTGCAAACGGTGTATCCGGCCTTTTTCGGCGGCATGGCCCGCTACGCCAATGAATACAAATACGCTTAGCACACGCCCGGCCACATGGGCGGCGAGGGTTTTCTCAAAAGCCCCGCAGGCGTGGCCATGCACAAGTTTTTTGGCGAAAACGTCTTTCGCGCCGACCTTTCCATTTCCGTGCCCGAGCTTGGCTCCCTGCTTGACCACAACGGCCCGGTTGGCGATGCGGAAGAAAATTCCGCCAGAGTCTTTGGGGCGGACATAACTTTTTATGTGCTCAACGGCACCTCCAACGTCAACCAGATCATCTGGCGCAGTCAGGTACTGCGCGACGACATAGCCTTTGTTGACCGCAACTGTCACAAATCCCTCAACTACGCCATGGTCATTACCGAGGCCTACCCCGTGTATATGACGCCACGGCGCAACCGGCGCGGCATCATCGGGCCGTGCAGGCTTTCGGAATTTTCAGAAAAAAGCATCCACAAAAAAATCGCCGCCAACAAACTGATTCCTGACGAGCTGAAAAGCAGCCGGGTCAAGATGTCCGCCCTCACCAATTCCACCTATGACGGGCTGTGCTACAACGTAACCAACATCAAGAAGCAGCTTCGCAAGAGCGTGGATAACCTGCACTTTGACGAGGCATGGTACGCCTACGCCCGTTTCAGCCCCATGTATGAGAACCACTATGGCATGACGGATGCCGACAATGTGGCCGATCATCCGCCCATTTTCTGTTCACAGTCCACCCACAAGCTGCTCACGGCCTTTTCACAGGCCTCCATGCTGCACGTAAAGCACGGCACGCATGTACGGATCAACCGCGATGAACTCAATGAATCCTATATGATGCACGGCTCCACATCGCCGCAATACAACATGATCGCTTCACTTGATGTGGCCACCAAGATGATGGACGACGACGGCGAGGTGCTGCTGCACGACACCATTGCCGAGGCCGTTCGCATCCGCCGCAAGATCACCCTCATGGAGCGGGAAATGACCGCCAGGGGCGACTGGTTCTTCAGCATGTGGCAGCCCAGAAGGGTTCCTTACCAGAAGGGCATGCATGACTTCCTGGAAGTGCCCGCCGAATATCTGGCAGAAAGCCAGCTCCCCTGGGTACTGGACAGCGCCAACAACTGGCACGGCTTTGACGATATTGAGCCGGATTACGTCATGCTTGACCCCATCAAGCTGACCTTCATCACGCCCGGCCTTGCGGAAGACGGCACAATGGCGGATACGGGCATTCCTGCTGCCATTGTCACCAACTACCTGATCCGGCACCGCGTGGTGTGCGAAAAAACCGACTATTATTCCTTTTTGCTGCTCAACTCCATCGGCACCACCAAGGCCAAGGAAGGGGCGCTCATCTCGGGCCTGCTCAAATTCAAACAGCTCTATGACGCCAATGCCCCGCTGAGCGTTGCCCTGCCTGATCTCTACGCCGCTTTTCCTGAAACATACAAGGGCGTTGGCCTCAGAGATCACAGCAACGCCATCCACAGGCACTTCCGCGAGCACAAGCTGCTGGACAAGATGCAGGCAGCCTTTCAGGGCATCCCCGATCAGGTCATGCGGCCTGCGGAGGCCTACCATGAAGTGGTGCGCCACAATGTGGAATATGTGGAACTGGCCGACCTGCGCGGGCGCGTTCCGGCTGTCATGATTGTGCCCTATCCGCCAGGCATTCCCGTCATGATGGGCGGCGAAATCATGAACGAGATTGCGGAACCCATATTTGCCTATCTTGAGGCGCGCCAGAACTTTGAAAATGCCTTTCCCGGTTATGAAAGCGACATCCACGGCGTAGAACGCATAGAACGCGACGGCAAAAAATACTTCAGTGTATTGTGCGTAAAAAAGTAACTACGCCCGCTGATTTTTGCCCCGAAACGCCGGGGAGCGTTTTTTAACCGCAGCAAAAAGGACAACAGCCATGACCACGCCCGGCACAAAGAAACTTGGCCTTTTCGCCTGCACCACTGTGGTGGCGGGCAATATGATGGGGTCTGGCATTGCTCTTTTGCCCGCCAACCTTGCGGGCATCGGCAGTATATCGGTCATTGGCTGGCTGGTGGCCATTCTGGGAGCCATGGGCCTGGCCTATGTGTTTGCCCGTCTGGGCATGGAAGACCCGCAGGAGGGCGGCCCCCTTGCCTATGCCAACGAGATCGGGCCGGAGCTGGGCTATCAGACGGGCCTGCTCTATTACCACGCCAACTGGATAGGCAATCTGGCCGTAGCCATAACTGGCGTGGATTATCTTTCGGTATTCTTTCCCGCGCTGGAGCATCCCCTGTGGGCAGGCTTCGCATCGCTGGCCCTCATCTGGATATTCACAGGCGTGAACATTCTGGGCGCGGCCTGGATAGGCAGGCTTGTTTCCATTGGAGTCGTCCTGCTGCTGATCCCCGTATTTATTACGGGCACTGTGGGCTGGCTGTATTTTGACCCTGCGGTGTTTTCCGCCAACTGGCTCGCCGGGGGCAAACCTGCGGGCAGCTCCGTCATGAGCGCCGTTGTGCTCTGCATCTGGAGCTTTATAGGAATTGAAAGCGCCTCGGTGAATACTGCGGTAGTAGAAAACCCCAAGCGCAACATTCCGCTTTCCACCCTCATTGGCACTGCTCTGGCCGGGCTTGTGTACATACTTTCCTGCACGGCCATATCGGGCATGTTTCCCGCAAAGCAGATGGCGGAATCCGGCGCGCCCTTTTCGCTGGCAATGGGGCATATCTGCGCAGGGCTGCCCCTGGCCCACCTGGTGCCGGACATGGTTTCGGCAGTGACCGCATTTGCCTGCCTGGCCTCACTGGGATCATGGATAATGCTTGTTTCCAACGCTGGCTGCCGCGCCGCGCAGGACGGCACCCTGCCGCCCATCTTTGGCAGAAAAAACGCCAAGGGTCAGCCCGTGGCAGGGCTGATTCTTTCAGCCTGCATGATGAGCGCCATGCTGCTTTTGATGATGATTGTCAGCCGCTCCGGCGACACTCAGGATTTGTTCAACAGCATTACCAGCGTGGCAGTGCTGCTGACGCTCCCGGCCTATTATTACTCTGCTCTGGCGCTGCTCAAGAGGTATGGCCTGCGCAACCGGGCCGCATGGCTCAAGGTTGCGGCATCGCTCGGCGCTTGCATGTTCTGCCTCATCGCCTTTTCCGGTGCAGAAAAAAGCGCCCTGTCCGGAGCTGTCATCGTCATGCTGGGCGCGTTCATTTTCTATGTGGGCAAACCGCGCCCCGCCCGTCAGGGATAACAAGCAAACAAAAACGGCCTTCTCCAGTTCAGGGGAAGGCCGTACTGTTTGTGCATCCGGCAATCTGGTCAGCTCAGGGATAAATCCTGGGCCCGGTTTGACGGGCTCAGGGTTTCAGTTGGCGCATGGAATCGGCCTTTCCCGCCACAACCAGCGAATCACCCTTGTGCAAAACCGTTGTTGCGGGCGGCACAAAAACAAAGGCGTTTTTTCCCGCCGGACGAATACCCATGACCATAACATTGAACTGCTGTATAAGGTTCAATTCTATCAGTGTTTTACCGTCCCACGCATCCACGCGCAGTTCCTGAATGGCAATGCCGCCGTACTTGGGGATAAGGTCGAGCATGCCGGGGTGGGTCAACTGGTGGGCCGCCATGACGGCAGCCTCGGTTTCCGGCACCATGGCACGGGTAACGTGCAGGCGTTGCAGAATTTTTTTGTGTTCTTCGTTGGAAGCTTTGACCCATATCTTGGGGCCGTTCAGCTCCTGCACGTTGAGGGTGATGCTCAGCGACTGTTCCACGCTTTCCCCAACGCTGATCACAACCCAATCCAGATCCTGCACGTGCAGCGACCGCAGTACGGCAATATTGGTGGCATCGGCCTTGTATACGGTATCCAGCGCTTCTTCCGCCCTTTGCACCCTGGCCTCGGACATATCAATGCCAAGCACGGTATGCCCCAGCGATACCAGAGTGGAGGCCATGCGCAGGCCAAATTTGCCAAGGCCGATAACGCCGATTTCCAGTTTCTTTTCCGCCATAAATACCTCTCTGACCGTCAGACCACGACCGGGCAAGCCCGCCTACCCAATGGGAAGTTGGGCCTCTGCCACGCTGTAGGCCTTTTTTGACCGCAAGCTCTGCACCGCCATGAGCAGGCTCAAAATGCCCACCCGGCCCGCAAACATGCTGAAAATTATGATTCCCTTGCCCGCAGAACTCAAATCCTGCGTCAGATTGACCGAAAGCCCCACGGTGCCGAGAGCCGAAACTTCTTCAAACAGCAGGCGTAAAAAGGGCGCGGCCTGCGAGCCTGCTCCGGCAATAACGTCGCCTTCCGTGATGGCAAGCAGAAAGACAGAAATCCCCACCAACATGGAGTAGGCAAAAAACAGGGTCAGCGCCCGACTGACGTTCTCTGCCGACACGCCGCGCCCTTCAAGTACAATCTGGCTGTCACCCCGGAACTGTGCGGCAATGTAGCCCGCAAGTACGCGAAAGGTCACAACCTTGATGCCGCCAGCGCACGAACCGGGGCCGCCGCCGATAAACATCAGGGCTATCAACACAAGCAGGGTGGCATCACCCAGTACGGCGAGGTCAATGGAACTGAAGCCTGCAGTACGCGCCACCACCGAATGAAAAAACATCGTGATGGCAAGATCGGCGCATCCATCCACAGTTCTCGGTACGCTCCCCCGCCAGAACTCGATGGCGAACATGACCACCCAGCCGAGAACAATAATCAAGAGGCTTGTTTTGACCACCAGACGGCTGAAACGACTGAGGCGTTGCACAGGCGCGCCCATGCGCCCCCCCGTGCAGATTCCCAGAAATTCCCGCAGCACGCCAAAGCCTATGCCGCCCAGCACCACACTGGCCGCAATAACGGCATTGACGACCACGTCGTCCCGAAAAAGAGCCAGATTGGTTGTGCTCAAGGCAAAGCCAGCATTGCAGAAGGCTGAAACAGCGTGGAATACGGCGCTGAATGGGTAGAAAAATACAGGGTCGTGCAGCCAGAGCAGAAATGCGGCCACAGCCTCAATGCCTAAAACCAGCCCAAGCACCTGCCGCAAAAAAGAGGCAAGGCTAAAATCACCCCACAACAAGGCCTGACTCACGGCCTCGCGGCTGTTGAAGGGCACGTTATTGCGCCACAGCAGAAAAATGATGCTTGTGTAGGTCATTACCCCCAGCCCGCCTGTCTGGATGAGGCACAGCAGCACCCCCTTGCCGAAAGGGCTGAGCACCTCGCTTATGTCCAGCGGCGAAAGACCGGTAACGCAGACAGCCGAGGTTGCGAGAAAGCAGGCGTCTATGGGGCTGATGCTCTGGCCCGTAGCCCAACTCGCAGGCAGGCCGAGCAGCACAGACCCTGCAATGATAACCGCGAGGAATGACAACACCGGCCAGGTGAAGGGACTCAAAAAACGTTTTCTTGCCATAGCCCGTCTATGCCAGCCGGAACAGGTAAATGCAAGGCACGGCAAGGCGGGCTTTACAGCAGATGGCATACGGAGTATTCATTTAACCAGTGCTAGGGGAGCCGCGGATCGCAAGGTTTGGCGGCTGAGAGTGGGATAAACCCAGACCCTATGAACCTGACGCAGTTCGCACTGCCGTAGGGAAGCCGCGGCCACGACGCTGTTCCGCTGCTTGTGGCTTTTTTTGCGCCCTGCGTCGCAACCCGCGAGGCACAACCATGTCTGCATCTTTTCGTTCGCAGAATTCCGCTCTGAGCGGCCTGCTGGACAAACACCTCACCAATTTGGCCGAGGAAGAACAACTCGCCCCGGAATCCATTGTTGAAGCCATTGAGGCGGGCACAATGGTGCTGCTGGGCAACCCCGCGCATCCCAACCTCAAGCCCATTCTTGTGGGCCAGCCCTCGCGCATCAAGGTGAACGCCAACATCGGCACTTCGCCCCTGTGCAACTGCCCCGCTACGGAAGAACGCAAAATCAAGGCTGCCCTTGATGCCGGAGCCGACACCGTGATGGATCTTTCCATCGCGGGCGACCTTGACGCCCTGCGCCTTGGCATGCTCAAGGCCTGCCCCCTGCCGCTCGGCACCGTGCCGCTCTATGCCGTGGGCCAGCAGATTCTGGACGCGGAGCTGGATATCGCCACCATGCAGCCCGATGCGCTGTTTGCCGAAATCGCCAAGCAGGCCGAGCAGGGTGTGGACTTCATCACCGTGCACTGCGGCCTTTCCAAGCGCGGCGCGGAAATGGCCGTCAAGAACAACCGCGTGCTGGGCATTGTTTCGCGTGGCGGCTCCATGCTCGCCCGCTGGATGCTTGAGAACAATCGCGAAAATCCGCTGCTGGAATACTACGACCGTCTGCTGGACATCTGCCGCCCCTACAACGTCACCCTTTCGCTGGGCGACGGCCTGCGCCCCGGCGCGGGCGTGGACGCGGGCGATGCCGCCCAGTGGGAAGAAGTCATCAACCTGGGCCAGCTTGCCAAATACGCCCTTGAACGCGGCGTGCAATGCATGATTGAAGGGCCCGGCCATGTGCCGCTCAATCAGGTGCGCACCCAGATTCAGGGCATCAAGCGCCTGACCAACAATGCTCCCCTGTACGTGCTCGGCCCCCTGTGCTGCGACAGCGCCCCTGGCTATGACCACATTGCCGGAGCCATCGGCGGCGCCATGGGTGTTGAGGCTGGCGTGGACTTTCTGTGCTACCTCACCCCTGCCGAACACCTTACCCTGCCTGACGAGGCGGACGTGCGCGCTGGCGTCATGGCCTCGCGCGTGGCCGCCCATGTGGGCGAAGTGGCCCTTGGCCGCCCCGCCGCAGTTGCCCGCGAGGCTGCCATGAACGCCGCCCGCAAGGCTCTGGATTGGGAAGCCATGTCCAAGGCAGCCCTTGACCCGCAGATGCTCGAAAAACGCCGCGAAGACCACAAGACAGAAGAAGTCTGCGCCATGTGCGGCAAGTTCTGCTCCGTCAAGATGCTGCGCGGGCATTAAGCAATTAAGACCTGAAATGCTCGCGTAAGGCGGGCGAAATCCTGTCTGCCCGCATTTACGCCAAGGATTTTTAATAAATCCTTACCGAGCAGTTTCCCTGATTTACTGAAGGAGGCCCCCGCAAGGGAGCCTCCTTTTTTGCCTCAGTGTGCAGCATGTGGCTACTTGCCATAAATCCTGATGGCGGCTCCGCACACTCTGGAACGCCTCTCCCCGCGAAGTCCTCGACGCGCTGTGCAGCGTACATTCCGCATACCGCCTCCGGCTTCTCCCGCTTATCAAATTTGCGTGAAAAAATGTTTGTGCGCTCAAAGAGCTTTACTATCTGCCTGAAAGTTTTTATAAACATTTCATGTGAAAAAAATAACAAAATTTCAATCAACCCGCCCTCGCGGCGGATACGTGCCATAGCACTCTGGAGGATCATATGTGGGATCAAGCTGCCGATTACAAAAATGTGCGGGAAATTCGCGTTAAGACAACAACCTATCTGGGCGCTGGAGCCATTGATAAAATAGACGATATCCTCGCCCAGCTTAAGAGCGAGGGCATCACGTCAATACTCTGCGTTTGCGGCGGGCGCTCATACAAAATAACCGGCGCTTGGGACAAGGTTGAAGCCGCTGCCCAAAAGCACGGTGTTACACTGGCGCTCTACAACCGCGTTACCCCCAACCCCACCACCGACAGCGTGGACGAGGCCGCAGCCCTGGGCCGTGCCGCCAATGCAGGCGCAGTGCTGGCCATAGGCGGCGGCAGCCCCATCGACTGCGGCAAGAGCGCCGCCATCCTGCTGGCGAATCCCGGCAAGACTGGTGATGATCTGTACTGCTACCGCTTTACGCCGCAAGTGGCCCTGCCCATCATTGCCATCAACCTCACCCACGGCACCGGCAGCGAAGTGAACCGCTTTGCCGTGGCAACTGTGACCAAGCTGAACTACAAGCCCGCCATTGCTTACGATTGCATTTATCCCCGCTTTGCCATTGACGATCCCGCGCTCATGACCGGGCTTTCGCCCGACCAGACGCGTTATGTGTCCATTGACGCCGTCAACCATGTGGTGGAAGCCGCCACCACCACTGTCACCAACCCCTTTGCCATTTCGCTTGCGGCAGAGACCATCCGGCTTGTGCATCAGTGGCTGCCTGCCGCCCTTGCCGATCCCGGCGATCTCAAGGCCCGCTACCAGCTGTGCTACGCCGCCATGCAGGCGGGCGTGGCTTTTGATAACGGTCTGCTGCACTTCACGCATGCGCTTGAGCACCCCCTGAGCGCCGTCAGCCCCGACCTGTCGCACGGTCTTGGGCTTGCCGTTCTGCTGCCCGCAGTCATCCTGGAATGCTACCCCGCGCGGCCCGATGTGCTGGCGCACATTCTTGCGCCCCTGGCCCCCGGCCTCAAGGGCCTGCCGGAAGAAGCTCCGCAGGCCGCCAAGGCTGTGGAGCAGTGGCTTGCCAGTGTGGGCGTGCCGCAAAAGCTTGAAGACCTCGGCGTGACCGCCGCTGACGTGGACAAGTTTTGTGATCTGGTGGAACAGACCCCTTCGCTGGGCCTGCTCATTTCCGTTGCGCCTGTGGAAGGCACGCGGGAACGCGTAGCGCGCATTTACAACAATTCTCTCAAGCCCATGGCTTAAAAAGGATCGCCATTGCCAACGCACGGTGCGTTGCAATTGAAAGAGGTCAGCGCGAGAGTGCTGGCCTCTTTTTTGGGGTGCCTGCGCGGCGAGCGATTTCGCCTTACCGGCGTGGTGTTGTGAATATTTGCTGCCCTGCGGGCGCGGGGTTCCGCCCTCCGGCGGAGCTTGGGACGCCTGCGCGGCGCGCGGCAAGGTGGGGCCGGTTATGGGGCTACGCCCCCTTCTCGGCCCCCCTTGCATCCCCCCCGAAGCACCCCCTAAAAGGGCTTTCCAAATTCCTTAGCATGACGAGGGCAACGCGGCATCTGCTGCGGGGAGCTTCCTTCGCTCGCTCCGCGTGCTCAGGTGATCTCCCTCCGCGCCGCGTTAATGCCAGAGGACGCTTTCGCTTTGAATGCGAGTCCGTTTCAGCCAAATACCACTAGTTATCTCCTTGTTTAGGGAATGGCTTCGTACTTTTTCCCGTAGCTTCTGAAATTTCAGTAGCCACAAAAACAGGGCCAAGCACGACATAAAAATATGCACTATATCGATAAGTTACTTGTGGTAATGCCAATAATCATTCAGCCCTAACCAGACGAAAAATTTAAGAGTCAGAAAAATCCGGCCTCCATCAAAAGTTGGTCGTGGGGTTGCCTTCCTTATACTCGCCGGAGCGCATGCGGAGGCGATGGCTGGTGTTGGGCGAATTTGCAAAATACGCATTTTTCTGGCCTGACAAGGAAAAATCCTGTTTTTGAGCGCAGCGTACTCAAGTACGTGAGCATCAAAAACAGGATTTTAACGCCGTCAGGCCAAAAAAGTCGGGTTTGCGTAAATACGCTCGACAGGCTCCCCCCTCGCACCCAAACAGCCCTGCCTTTCCTTCCTCCACACCGCCGCGCGGCAAAGCCCACACGTCAAAAGAGGCCAACACTTGCGTGCTGGCCTCTTTTAGCGGGGTTGCCTGAGGAGGGCATTGGAGGAAGAGAAAGGGAAAGGCGCTGTGTCTGCGTGGAAAAATCTCTGCCTAGATCTTGCCTACAAGATCAAGTCCGGGCTTAAGGGTGGCACTGCCGGGCTTCCAGCGGGCGGGGCACACCTGATCGCCGTGTTCGGCCACAAACTGCGCGGCTTCCAGCTTGCGCAGCAGTTCTTCAACATTGCGGCCAATGGGCGTGTCGTGGATTTCATAGGCCTTGATGACGCCCTCGGGATTTACCAGAAAACTGCCGCGCAAAGCCTGCCCTGCGCCTTCAATCATGACACCGAACGCGTTGGAGAGCGTTCCGGCGCAGTCTGCCAGCATGGGATAGTGAATCTTGGCAATGCTGGGCGAGGCATCGGCCCAGGCTTTGTGCACAAAGGCGCTGTCGGTGGAGACAGAATAGACTTCACAATTGAGCTTTTTGAACTGCTCGTAATTGTCGGCAAGGTCTTCCAGCTCCGTGGGGCACACAAAGGTAAAGTCGGCAGGGTAGAAAAAGAAGATGGACCAGTGACCCTTGATATCTGCTTCGGTAACCGTTTTCAGCTCTCCACCGTGAAAAGCCTTCACGTTGAAAGGTTCAACCGCTTTATTGATGAGATTTCCCATGATTGTATCCTTATGGCGAAGCATCACGCTCCGGCAGAGGTTGCTGCAACTTCGTTTTGAAAACAGTATTCAATCCTATTTAATCTGTCAAGAAATTACGGCTGAAAAATCTCTTTTTTCCGCACACGCCCTTGCTCTCCACGCACCACAACCCTACCATAGCTTGCAGGGCAGTAAAACAGTGCGCAGCCGCCTTTTAGCCGCTGCATTGCTTTTTGCCTTTTTTTAGGCCAAAAGGTACCCTACATGCTGGCGACTGCAAGCCTTGGCCGCATCGACAGTTTTAACAAACGCACACTTGTTATTCGGGGGTGGGCATATATATGACAACGCAACAAAATAATGCCGGTCTTTCGGAATTTCTGGATTTTATGAACCGCAAAGGCCTGAACACCACATCCCAACGCCGCATCATAGCCGAGGCTTTCTTTGAATTGCCCGGGCACCACTCACTTGAAGAATTTTATCAGCACGTGATCAAGCGCGATTCCGGCATCGGTCAGACCACCGTGTACCGCACGCTCAAGCTGCTTTGCGATGCTGGCCTTGCCATGGAAATTCACTTCAGCGACGGCATCACCCGCTATGAAATTGCCAAGCCAGACAGCCATCACGATCACCTTGTCTGCCTTGACTGCGGCAAGATTGTGGAAATATGCGATCCGCGTATTGAAAAACTCCAGCGCGAAATGGCCGAAAAATACGGTTTCAAGCTGCGCGGCCATGTGCACAACCTGTACGGCATCTGCAAGGATTGCCGCGACAAAGCCGCCAAGGACGACTAGGGCTCACAATTTGAGCTTTAGCGATTTTTTCGGGCTGCCCTTGGGCAGCCCTTTTTTATTCCTTTGTGACCAGGCGTATGCTTTCCGCACATGGCAAATATTTTTTATGGCTCATTCAAATGAAGTTGACATTCATTTTCTTCAAGGGCAGACTATTTGCACATCCTCCCTGCGACGCAAGGAACTTTGGGGGAAACAAGAGGTAAAGACATGGATATTCAACTGGTTATCGTCATATTGTGCATAATTGCGGCTGCATATTACTTTGGCCGCAGAATTTATACGGCGGTCAGCAAGGGCAAATGCGGCTGTTGCGATGGAGGCTGCGGAGATGGCAAAAAAAGCTCATGCGGCTGCACCCCCAACGATGCAGAGGCGCAACGTCTTGAAAGCAAAAGACTGAAATTTGACCCCAAAAAATAGAGAGCAAAGCCAAGGCTTCCGACCCCGCATGCCCCCTCCTCCGGTTCGTCATGTTGGCAGAGTGCGAACCGGCTCAGCCCCGGCCCTGGCCTGTACCATGTGCCGGGGCTTTTACATGCCAAGCTTCCCCTTTGTCTGCTCCCTCGCACCCGCTGACGACACATACAAAAAACCCGGATTTCTCCGGGTTTTTTGTATGTGTCGCAAGGCAATTCTGCCTATTTGCGTCGCTTGAGCCTGTCCAGCCTCTCCTGCATGAGGAAGCGCCCGGTGACGGAATTGGGGTCAGCCACAATGGCCTCTGGCGTTCCGGCAGAGACGATCTGCCCGCCGTTTTCGCCGCCGCCGGGCCCCATATCCAGCACATGGTCGGATGCCAGAATCATGTCCGTATTGTGCTCGATAACCACCACGCTGGCGCCTCTGTCCACCAGCGCATGCAGCACCTTGATGAGCTTGCCCACCTCGTGCATGTGCAGGCCCGTGGTCGGCTCGTCAAGAATGTACATGGTTCCCGGCAGGGACCGCTTGCCAAGCTCGCGCGAAATTTTGATGCGCTGGGCTTCGCCACCAGAGAGCGTCGTGGCAGGCTGCCCCAACCGCAGATATTCCAGCCCCACCTCTTCCAGCACGGCAAGGCGGCGCTCCAGCGAAGGATAATTTTCAAAGAGCTGGCGGGCCTGATGCACGGTGAGGTCGAGCACCTCGGCGATGTTCAACCCCTTGTAGCGCACTTCAAGGGTTTCGTGGTTATAGCGCTTGCCCTTGCAAACGTCGCAGGTCACGTACACGTCGGGCAAGAAGTGCATTTCAACGCGAATCTGCCCATCGCCGCCGCAGGCTTCGCAACGGCCCCCGCGCACGTTAAAGCTGAAACGCCCCGGCTTGTAGCCGCGTTTGCGGGCGTCCTGCGTCATGGCAAAAATATTGCGAATTTCGTCAAAAATCTTGGTGTAAGTGGCGGGGTTGGAACGCGGCGTGCGCCCAATGGGCGTCTGGTCAATGGCTACAATACGTTCCACAGGCGCAGAGCCTTTTTCGTATTCCAGCCCGCCGATGGTGCCGGGCTGATCCACGCGCAGGCCAAGGTTCAGGGCCACATGCTTGTAGAGCGTATCCACCACAAGCGAACTTTTGCCGGAGCCGGAAACCCCGGTCACGCAGGTCAGCACGCCCAAGGGGATGCGGCAGTCAATATCGCGCAGGTTGTTGGTGGTGATGCCGTGCATGACCAGCGCCCCCTGCCCTTCACGCCGCTCGTCCGGCAGGGCGATCACGTCATCGCCGCGCAGATAGCGGGCAGTGAGCGTGTCCGCCTTGCCAAGCAGGTCGTCCACCCGCCCCTGAAACATGATTTCGCCGCCCTGAGAGCCAGAGCCAGGGCCAAGTTCAATGACCGTATCCGCCGCGCAGATGGTGGCCTCGTCATGCTCCACCACAAGCACGGTATTGCCACGCGCCTGGAGCGAACGCAGGGTTCCCAGCAGCCGCTCGTTGTCACGCGGATGCAGGCCGATGGAGGGTTCGTCCAGCACGTAGGTGACGCCCACAAGGCCCGAACCGAGCTGCGATGCCAGCCGGATGCGCTGGGCCTCGCCGCCCGAAAGCGTGGACATGGAACGCCCCAGCGAAAGATACTCAAGCCCCACGCTGCGCATGAACGACAGGCGGTGGGTCAGTTCCTTCATGAGCGGCTCGGCAATGACCACATGCCGCCCCGTAAACTCACGTTTTTCCAGCCATTCCAGAGCGCGCTCAACCGAAAGGTTGCAGAATTGCGCGATATTCAGATCGTCCACCCGCACGGAAAGCGCGTTGGTGTTCAGGCGTGCTCCGTGGCAGTCGGGGCAGTCCATTGTCTGCCGAAAACGAGACAGGGCTTCGCGCCAGGCATCGCCGTACTGCATGCCGCTTTCAAGCAGGGGGATAACGCCGGGCCAGCGTTTTTCGCTCACGCCCACCTGTCCCTGCGTACGCAGGGCATCAGAAAAATGCTCGCTCTGATAATCGCCGCCAGCGCCAAGGGCAACGCTGCCGCCCATCCAGTTGCGGCGCAGGCCCAATGAGGCGCGTGCGGGGCGTCCCTGTTCATCCTCGCCGTAAAAAAGGGCGGAAAGCGCGTCTTCGCTAAACTGCTCCAGCGGCGTGGAGAGCTGAAATTTGAAGCGCTTGCCCAGAGCCTTGAGGGCGTCCTCATAGCGGCTGAACATTTTATCCGTAGCCCAGGGCAGCAGTGCGCCAGTATTCAGCGAAAGCCCCATGTTTGGCGCAATGAGGCGCGGCTCAAAATAGTCCACCCCGCCGAGGCCCACGCAACGCGGGCAGGCCCCTTGCGGCCCGTTGAACGAAAACAGCTGCGGGCTGGGAGCAGGCAGAGAAATACGGCAGTGCGCGCACACCGAAGTGGTGGAATGCACGGTGTCTGCATCCTGCCCTGCGGCGGCCTTGTCCGGCTCGTGCAGCACAAGGCGGCCCTCTCCATAGCGCAGGGCCAGCTCAACAGAATCGGCCAGACGTCCCCGAATGCCCTCCTTGTTCACCAGGCGGTCAACCACAAGGTCAATGGAGTGCTTCTTGTTCTTGTCCAGCGTGGGCACATCGTCCAGCGTATAAAACTCGCCGTTGACACGCACGCGGGCAAAGCCTTCGGCCTTGAGCTTTTTAAACTTGTCCTGATGCGTGCCCTTCTGAAGTTCCACCAGCGGAGCCATGACCATAAACTTGGTGCCCTGCGGCAGGGCCATGATATCGCCAATGATTTCATCTGCGGCGCGGGCCTCGATGGGCCGCCCGCACTGGGGGCAATACATGCGCCCAAGCCGGGCAAAAAATACGCGCAGAAAGTCGTAAATTTCCGTGACCGTTCCCACGGTTGAACGCGGATTGCGCGAAACGCTCTGCTGTTCAAGCGATATGGCGGGCGAAAGCCCCTCGATCTTTTCCACATCCGGCTTGTCCATCTGGGGCAAAAACTGGCGGGCGTAGGCAGACAGCGATTCCACATAGCGGCGCTGGCCTTCGGCGTACACGATGTCGAACGCCAGCGTTGATTTGCCGGAACCTGAGGGGCCGCAAATCACCACCAGCTCGTCGCGGGGGATATCCAGGCTGATGTTCTTGAGATTGTGCTGGCGGGCCTTTTCGATGTGGATGCAGGGCTTGCTTGTGTTCATGAAAGCATATGTAAGCGGCCCAAGGGGCATTGGCAAGGGCAGAGCCAGCGTATTTTTGTGCGCCCCGCCGCTACAAAATGCGCTCTCCGCCGCGCGACCGCGCCGCCATCTGCCCGAATCGCGCAATCCTTTGCCTGCGTGCATGGACAAGCCTTGCCGAAAGCGGTATAAAAATTTTTACAGCACGTCTGTTTCTGCAACCATCTGTCTGCGGGAGGATGTATGCCGCGTCATATACATTGTTTACTGATTGTTCTGTTGCTTGCCGCACTGTCGGATTCTGTCCGGGCCGCCGAAAGCGAAGTCACCGCCCGCAGTATCTTTACACTGCTGCCTGAAAGTATTTTTGAAAACACTCCTGAAGGTCTGAGCCCGCAGGAAAAGCAGAAACTGCTTTCTGCCGGGCATTCGGAATTTTGGGAGATCGCCGGAGAAACGGAAGACGTACTGGTGTTCGCCTCCATGCCGTTCAGGGATACAGCCGTTGCCCTGCGCCTGTTCCGCAACGCTACGGACGGCTCCGTACTTGCCGCATTCGGCACTCTGGGCGGCGCTGTGTGCACCCTTGAGCTATGGCGGGTTGACGCCTCCGGCCGCGCCGTGCCGGTGGACACCCCGCAAGAGCCGGACATAAGCGCATTTTTTGCCCCGGGCCGCAAAATGCCGCCCGATGTTCAGGCTACGGTCATGATCTGCCTTGGCCTTGGCGGCCTCAAGGCGCAGCCCATGTTCTGGACCAGTACGGGCATGGCCCATGTTCCGGTAGACAATGACGTAAGCTTTCAGTGGAACGGCAAAAGTTTTGAAAAGCTGGTGCAGCCGCACACCGATTAGCGGCCCAGCGTAAAAATCAGGGTTGGGTTCCCGCAAGGGAAAGGCCCGTTTCTGCCGGAAATCTCCAGCAGAAACGGGCCTTGTTTTGTGTGAAAATTCAGCATTGGGCAACGCCTACAGTGCTATCTTATTCTCTAACACAGCCAGAAAGCAAAAGAGCAGTTTAGCCCCGCTTGCCCGCAAGGCTGAACAGCACCAAAGCCCCCATGATGATCGCGCCGCCCGCAAAAGTAGAGGCCTCGGGCAGGCCGCCAGTCACCGCAAAATCAAGCAGCATGGACAAAAAAGGCGTCAGGAACATGTAGTTGGTCACAAGGCTTGTGCGCGGGGCCAGGGCAAGGGCTCTGGTCCAGAGCAGGTAGGCAGCCGCGCTGGGGAAAATCCCCAGAAAAAGCGCAAGCCACAACGCGCTGGCGGGCGCAGCCTGCACCTGGGCCACGGTTTGCGGCAGGCAGTAGAGCAAAAACAGTGTACCCGCAAAAAAACTCCAGGCCGCGATTTCCATGGAGCCGTAGTGTCGCGACAATGAGCGCTGCGTAATATTATAAAGGCTTATAAGCACTGCGGCCACCAGCACCCAGCCCATGCCGGGGGCCAGCATAAATCCCTGCCCGCCGCCGTTCATCACCACTACGCCGCCAAATGCCAGCGCAAGCGCAAGCCAGCGCAGTACGGGCAAACGCTCGCTGAAGAACAGCCGCGCCAGCGCCGCCGTCAGAATGGGAGCCGTGGAAATGACAATGCAGTTGGTAGTGGGGTTGAGGGTGATGGAACCCTCATTGAAGGCCAGCAGATACAGCGTGAAGCCGCTCAGCCCTGCCGCAGCAAACAGGGGCAGATGCCGGGCAGAAGGGACAAAAAATCCCCCGCGCGCCCTGCCCCTTGCCAGCAAAATGCCAACAAAAGCCAGCGATGCCACCGCGCAGCGTACAAGGCCCAGCGGGCCTGGCGTAAAAAATGCCAGCGCAACCTTGGTGTACACATAGGCGGTTGACCACAGTACAACAGTGGCAAAGGCATAGGCCTGACAGATCAGCGCGGGATTGTTCATGACTATTCTTGGCGAATAGTTACATGCGGCGGAAGCCCGAAGTATCGCCCGCATACGCCGCGCGGGCGGCCCGGGCTTTCGTGGCCGGATATCGGCCAGTTCGGGCTATCGTTATTTTTCCAGCCACTCCCCAAGGCGGGTTGCGAGAGTTGCCTCATCAAAGCGCGGGGTGGCGTACATGCCTGCGGCCTCGCGCTGGCGGGCTGCTTCTGCAAGAATAATGGCCGAGGCCACAGAAACGTTGAAGCTCTGGATCATGCCGTACATGGGGATGTACAGCTCGCCATCGGCGGCAGCCAGCAGTTCCGGCTCAACGCCGCTGTGCTCGTTGCCCATAATCACCGCCGTGGGGCGGGTGAAATCCCAATCACGCATGGGGCGTGCCTTTTCTGTAAACGAGGTGGCAAGCACCTGCATGCCCTGACCGCGCAGCTCTGCCATCATGCCTTCGCAGGTTTTGTGGCGCTCGGTTTCTACCCATTTGCGGGCCGAGGCCGATGTTTTGCGCCCCAAAGCTGGAAATGCCGTGTTGGTGTAATACAGGTGCACACGGCTGACGCCAAAAGCATCACACGAGCGGTAAATGGCCGAAACGTTGTGCGGGTCGTGGATATTGGCAAGCACCAGCGTAAGGTCCGGCTGGCGGTGACTCAGCACTTCCAGAAAGCGGGCCTTGCGCCGTGCCGTAGGTTCTTTGGGCATGGCTGATTCCTTACACATGTAATTGATTGCTGCCCTTGTGTGGCAGAAAACGGCCATTCAGGCAAGTGCGCCGATCTGCCGGGATGGACGGATAATTCCGGTTAGGGTATGTTCAACGCACTAACCTTGGTCGATTTTTCTTATCGGCCTGCAATCCATTCACTTTTTTCAGGAGCAACATGAATCTACTCCGCCTCTCTGCATATGCTCTGAGCGCACTGCTGCTTACTCCTTACACGGCTCTTGCCGCCGCCGACCATCTTACAGTTCCCGGCACCCTCTCCGCATGGTGGATCATCCCTTTTGCGGGCATGCTGCTTTCCATAGCCATACTGCCGCTGACCGCCCATATTTTCTGGGAACATCACCGGGGCAAGATTTCCATTTTCTGGGCGCTCACCTTTCTTGTCCCATGCCTGGCTGTCTATGGCCCCGGCGTGACCTTCTATGAATTCTGCCACATCATCCTGCTGGATTACGTGCCCTTCCTTGTACTCCTTTTTTCGCTGTACACGGTTGCAGGAGGCGTGCGCCTTAAAGGTTCACTCACAGGCACGCCGCCCGTGAATCTGGGCATTCTCGCCATAGGAACCGTGCTGGCAAGCTGGATGGGCACCACAGGGGCCGCCATGCTGCTTGTGCGCCCACTGCTGCGGGCCAATGCGCACCGCAAATACCGTGTGCATTCTGTGGTATTTTTCATTTTTCTGGTGGCAAACATCGGCGGTTCGCTCTCGCCGCTGGGCGACCCGCCGCTGTTTTTGGGTTTTTTAAAGGGCGTGGACTTTTTCTGGACAACCTCGCACCTGTTCTTGAAAACCCTGAGCCTTTCCACTGCCCTGCTGGCGATCTACTTTGTTCTGGACATGGTGCTGTATAACAAGGAAGGCCGCCCCGTGCCGCCGATCAGCCCTGCCGACGCTTCGCCAGAGAGGCCGGGGCAGGTACTGCCCAGCCAGGAAAGACTCGGACTTGACGGCAAGATCAACCTGCTGTTTCTGCTGGGCGTGGTGACTGCCGTGCTGCTTTCCGGCCTGTTCCCGCTGGGAACAATCGCCACGGTGGGCGGCGTACCGCTGGAAGCCCAAAACGTGCTGCGCGATGCCGCTCTGCTCTGTCTGGCGTGGCTTTCCATGCGCTATACCAGCCGCAGATGCCGCGAACTGAACGGTTTTACATGGGGGCCCATTGAAGAAGTGGCTCAACTCTTCTTTGGCATTTTTGTCAGTATGATTCCGGCCATGGCCATTCTCAAGGCAGGAACCTCCGGCGCGCTGGCCCCGCTGGTGGAACTGGTCTCGCGCGATGGACAGCCGGTCAATGCCATGTACTTCTGGCTGACGGGCATTCTTTCCAGCTTTCTGGATAACGCCCCGACCTACATGGTCTTTTTCAACACTGCTGGTGGTGATGCGCAAACGCTCATGCACCATATGCCCGAAACTCTGGCGGCCATTTCGGCTGGCGCGGTCTTTATGGGCGCATGCAGCTACATAGGCAACGCGCCCAATTTTATGGTTCGGGCCATTGCGGAAGATCAGGGCGTGCGGATGCCCGGATTTTTCGGCTACATTTTGTGGTCGTTCTGCATTCTTGTGCCGCTGTTCGCCCTGCTGACCTGGTTTTTCTTTACCTAGGCGGCTGGTCTGGCCGGAGTTGAGCAGGCTGCTGACACGACCTTAGGACGTCAATACGCAAAAAGGCGGGCATGAAGCCCGCCTGATACTGATCAAACGCCGCTTTGCGGCATTTGCGCCGCCAGCGTCAGCAAAGCCGCCGGGCGGAATACACGGAAACCAGTCGCTATCGGTGCGGCAAAGCCGCAACCGGCTCCTGATTTCCGACTGTGTTGACAGCGTCAACACGCAAAAAGGCGGGCATAAAGCCCGCCTTTTTGCGTTAACAACAGAGTACGCTTGCCGTTGAGGGTTTTATCTGCAAGCGGTCTGTTAAATGAATTCGTCAATGCGGCCAGCGCGCACCTTGGTCAGCAGCCTCTTGGCCGCG
The DNA here is from genome assembly GCF_019422935.1 of Desulfovibrio sp. NCBI lineage: Bacteria > Pseudomonadati > Thermodesulfobacteriota > Desulfovibrionia > Desulfovibrionales > Desulfovibrionaceae > Desulfovibrio > Desulfovibrio sp. The sequence continues at coordinate 22,688 of NZ_JAHZCJ010000008.1, forward strand.
CCAAGCTCACCCGTGGTCATTCTGTCCATTTTTTCGGCCAGCAGCTGCTCACCGATCATACGCGTGTAGGGCGTGGCATAGTGCAGCAGAAATTCCAGGAACGAAGCCGCAGAGTTGGGGCCGCACTGGTTTTTCATGCCGCATTCGCGCACCATGGAAAGGAACTCCTCACCCGTGCGCCCCAGACGGGGGCAAGCCGCGCAAAATGACGGCAGATGGCGGGCTTCTTCCAGCAGAAAGCGCACCACCTCATCCACATGGCAGTCTTCGCCAATGGGGAAGGGAACCTTGTGCTCGGGATTGTCGATCCAGTTGCCGTAGGGATTGGCAACGCTGCCCGTGAGCAATTGCGAAGCGCCCGCGCTACAGCCATCGCGCCACAGGCCCGCAGGTTCCTTGGTGGTCAGGATGATGCCCGCGTAAGGAACCGCCAGCCGGGCAATAGCCACGCAACGCAGGTAGTCGGCATCGCTCACGGGATAGGGCGTTTGCATATTGCTGCCGGGGGCGCAACGCATGCGGTGCAGGCTCAGGGTGCGGCAGCCGGTGTCATAGGCCCGCAGCAAATGCGCCTGATGCTGCACAATACCCAGCAGATCGTACTGCCAGGGGCCAAGGCCCAGCATCAGGCCGCCGCCCACGTCGGGCACTCCAGCCTGGAAGGCAACATCGGCGGCGTTCAGCCGGGCATAGTAATCACTCTTGGGGCCAGAGATGTGGGCTGCGCGATAGCAGGCCTCGTGGTAGGTGTCCTGATAGATCAGTACTGTGCCCACATACGATTCCAGCAGGGCGGCATACTCGTGCGATTCCAGAGCACCCACGTTCACGTTGACGCTGTGCACCTCGCCCACGCCGTCAAAAGCCGTGTAGAGGATACTTATGGCCTCGGCCAGATATTCAATATCCGCATTGGGCAACTGCCCGCTGACAAGAAAAATACGTTTGTGGCCCTGACGGATGAGCTTGAGGGCTGCCTCGCGCATTTCAGGCGAGGTCATGTACTTGCGCTCAACGGCCTTGTTGCTTTTGCGGTTGGCGCAATACAGGCATTCGCTGCCGCAGTGGTTGGAGATGTGCAGGGGGGCGGAAAGTACAATACGGTCCCCGTAAACCTTTTGCTTGACTTCATCGGCGGCAGCCATAATGCGGCCAACGCCCACGCCGTCCTGCACGCGCATGAGGGCGACCGTTTCCGCCAAGGTTAAAGGCTGCAATTCAAGCGACTTGTTGAGGATATCCCGAAGCTCTGCGGCGTCAGGTGCTGTTTCCCTTTCCAGAGCTGTGCCAATGGCCTGGGCATCAAACCAGCGGGGCTGTGCATCAACAGACATGGGAACCTTCCTTGCAATAATTTTCAATAATTTCAGCAGGATTATCGCAATAACAACCCTGCGCTACATGTTACTTTGTTCACAAGCAGCACGTTATTTATTTCACATTCGCAAGTCAAGGTGTGTACACGCACTTGTTTGATTAATCAAACTATAAATTGGGCTGTTGCCTGAAAAATAAGCTAAATGAAACTGGCAAGATAGAAAAAGCACTCTCCTCCTGCGACCAAAATCAAACACATAAAAAAATTTTGTATTTATTTGCGCAGTGCCTGCCAGCAGATGCTCTTGCGCCGCAAAAGCCGCAGCGATATATTGCGCATGGCAAAAAAAGGGCACTCAGCCTGCCAAAAACCTAAAAAAATAGATCCCTCTGCCCGCACATCCACTTCAAGGAAAATCCATGTTCTCACTCCGCCCTGTTTCCCTTATGCTGGCCTTTTTGTTCTTCCTTTGCCTTGGCTTTGCCCAGCCAGCCCATTGCGCCGAAAAGCCCCAAGGCCCCCTGCGCGTGGCCCTTCTGCTGGAAACGCCCACGGGCGATAACGACTGGAACGACAGTCTTGTGGACGGCCTGAGGCAGGCCGAGCGCGAGCTGGGCATAAAGGCCTCTGTGATTACCGCCCAGCCAGGGCATGACGAAGCAGCGCTTCAGGAGATGTTCCGCGCGGCTGCGGGCAACAATGATCTGGTACTGGTGGCCTCCAACGGTCTGCACGAAGTGCTGCGCAACAATGCCGCCAACTTTCGCCGCACCATGTTTGGCTGCATTGATGCCGGCATCCGCGCGCCCAATATAATGTCCGTAACCTTTGCCGACGAGCAGGCGGCCTATCTTGCCGGGGCGGCTGCGGCCATGCTTGCGCGGCAGACCGGCATGCCCGGCATAAGCGGGCGCAAAATTATCGGCTGGATAACGGGCGAGGACTGCCCCGCCATGCGCTCCCTGCTGGGAGGATTCACCGAGGGCGCGCGCGTGATTGACCCGGAAGTACGTGTCGTCAACGTGGTTACAGGTTCATTTGCCAATGCGGAGGCTGGCCGTGCCGCAGCAAAGAACCTGCTCGACCAGGGTGCGGATATTCTGGTGCTGGCCAGCGGCATGGGCAACGGCCCTGCCCTGCAGGAGGTTAAGGCGCGCAACGCATATGCCGTGGGCCTGAACACCGACAAGGACAACCTGCTGCCCGGCCATGTGCTCACATCCATCCTCAAGCACCCCAACAAGGCCGCGTACGACATCATAGCCGCTACGGCATCCGGTCACTTTGCAGGCAAGGAAATCCTCGTGCGCGACCTGCAAAACGGTGGAGTGGACATTACATCTATGGAGCCTTTCAAGGCTGGGGCTGGCAAGAATCTTCCCCCAGATATGGATCGCCGTCTGCGTGAACTGCGGGGCGAAATCACCAATGGCGGCATCCGGCTCAAATCATTGCGGGAACGCACCTTGTGCGATTGTCTGTAAGAAGACGCCGCAAAACATCGCAATTTTATTGCTGATAAACGGGAAAAAATATACGGTTTCATATCGGGCGAATCAGGCCGCCCGAAAGGCGTCATCCCCCCCAGCGCCCCAGACCATGGAAGAAGCATGCCCCCAGCGTGACCGGTATTGCCGGTTTCGCCACAACCATAAGCTTGCGAGGACTATCCATGATTATTGGCGTCACCAAGGAGATCAAGGCCGATGAATACCGCGTGGGCATCACGCCCGCCGGGGTCAAGGCGCTCACTGACCACGGGCACAAGGTTCTGGTAGAAAGCGGCGCAGGGCTTGGCAGCCGCATTGGCGATGACGAATTTGCCAAGGCTGGCGCGAGCATGCTGCCAGTGGGCGATGTATGGGCCAAGGCTGAAATGATCATGAAGGTCAAGGAGCCACTGCCCAGCGAATACAAATATTTTCGCCCCGGCCTGCTGCTCTTTACCTACCTGCATCTTGCAGCGGACAAGGAGCTCACCGATGCCCTGCTCAATTCCGGTGTGGTGGGCCTTGCATACGAAACCGTACAGCCCAAGGATCGCAGTCTGCCGCTGCTGGCCCCCATGTCTGAAGTGGCGGGCCGTATGGCCGTGCAGATGGGGTCCTATATCCTGACCAAACAGGCAGGCGGCGCGGGTATGCTGCTGGGCGGCGTAGCTGGTGTGCAGCGCGCCAGGGTCGCCATTGTGGGCGGCGGCACTGTTGGTACGGAAGCCGCCAAAATGGCCATGGGCCTTGGCGCGGAAGTGACAATTCTGGACAACAATCTGAACCGCCTGCGCTATCTGGGCGATATTTTCTCTTCCCGCGTCCAGACCCTCGCTTCCAACGAATACAATATTGCCGGGGCCGTTCAGGAATCCGATCTCGTTATCGGCTCCGTGCTTATTCCCGGCGCCATGGCCCCCAAACTGGTGACAGAAGCCATGATAAAAACCATGCGCCCCGGCAGCGTGGTGGTGGATGTGGCCATTGACCAAGGTGGTTCGTTTGAAACCACGGCGGGCAGGCCCACAACCCACCACGAACCCACCTATGAAAAGCACGGCGTCATCCACTACGCCGTTGCCAACATTCCTGGGGCCGTGCCGGTCACGTCAACCTATGCCTTGACCAACGCCACTCTGCCCTTTGCGGTGGAACTGGCGGACAAAGGCTGGAAAAATGCCTGCCGCGACAATATCGCCCTTGAGCGCGGCCTGAATACGGTTGATGGGCAATGCACCTTTGCGGGCGTGGCCGAAGCCTTTGGCCTGCCCTGCGCCTCCACTGCCCAGATACTGCGTTAACTGCAAAAGATTCAAAAAAAATTCAGGCCCGTTTCAGGGAGAACAAACGCTCCGCATCTGAAACGGGCCTGTCTGCGTGCAGCAGAGGGAAATAGCGGGCCGCCGTCAGCCAAACCTTTTATTTAACCGGGGTTCCATCCACCCTTTGCGAAAAGCGCGGCACAGACATGTGGCATACGCCCCGCCCCGTACGGCGAGCAAAATCCTGATGGTAGGCCTCGGCCTCATAAAAAGGCCCTGCGGGCGCGATCTGCGTAACCACCTTGTAGCCAAGCTCGCGCAGGCGCGCCACCAGCTTTTCGACCACGGCCTTTTGTTCCGCGCCCTGATAAAAGACCGCTGAACGGTACTGCTCGCCCCAGTCCGGCCCTTGCCTGTTGAGCTGTGTGGGATCGTGGATTTCAAAAAAACGGCGCAAAATCTGCTCGTAACTCACGCGCGAGGGATCATAGCGCACCAGCACGGCCTCCGCATGGCCGGTATCGCCCCGGCACACGTCTTCATAACTGGGGTTGACCGTGTGACCGCCCGTATAACCCGAAATCGCCTCGCACACGCCCGGTATTTTCTGAAAAGCGTCTTCCACCCCCCAGAAGCAGCCGCCAGCCACAATGGCTGAAGCAGTGCATCCTCCAGAGGCTGTATTCTGCCCTGAAGCCCCGGTAGACGCCAGCGGAGCGCCCCCGGCAGCGGAGGTTTCCTTCTTTGCAGCCAACCTCGCCAGAGCCGCTTTTTCCGCCTCGCTGCCCGCAGGGGCAAAACTCATGGACAGCGAATTGACGCAATATCGCGTGTTTTTTTCGGTGAATCCTTCACCCTCAAACACATGCCCCAGATGCCCGCCACAGTTGGCGCAGAGAATCTCAACTCTGCGACCATCTGCATCGGGCACACGGCGCACCGCACCGGGCACCGCCGTGTCAAAACTGGGCCAGCCGCAGCCGGACTCGAACTTGTCGTCAGAATGGTAGAGCGGCATGCCGCACTGGCGGCAGATATAGGTGCCCGCCTCATGATTGTTGACGTATTTGCCCGTATAGGGCGGCTCTGTGGCCTTGCGCAACAGCACGTCCGCCTCCAGGCCTGAAAGCGGCGGCATGGGATACGTGTTTTGCATCGAAACCTCCGAAGCTGAGGGCGAAGCGCCAAAAACCGCCAATGGCAGACCCGGCAGCAGAGCCAACAGCATGAATGTGCAAATAAGGAGACAACTCGTTCGTCCTAATCTGGGCATGGGTTCCTCCCGGCGCAGGCAGCGCATACGTTTTACATAAGCACAAGGGCGATCATGTCGAGGGGGATGCACGGTCTGCCCTTCCGGCAGACCGCACAAAAAAGCGCCCATCCGCAGAGCGGACAGGCGCAAGACAGTCGCGGCGCAAACCGGCATGTTATTCGGCAAATCCTTCTGGATTACGCGAGTGCCAGTTCCAGGCCGAGGCGATGATGCTGTCTATATCAGCGCGGGCTGTCCAGCCCAGCACCTCGGCGGCGCGTTGGGCGGAGGCCACCAGCCGTGCCGGATCACCGGGGCGGCGCGCTCCGATGCTGACGGCAATGTCGCGTCCGGTCACACGACGCGCTGCTTCCACCATCTGCCGCACAGAAAATCCCGTGCCGTTGCCCAGGTTGCACACTTCGCTGCCGCCGCCGCCACGCAGGTAATCCACAGCGCGCAGGTGCGCGTCGGCCAGCTCCATCACGTCCAGATAGTCGCGAATGCACGTACCGTCCGGCGTGGGATAATCATCGCCAAAAATGGTGACATGGGGCCTTTTGCCCAGCGGCACCTGAAGAATGATGGGGATAAGATGGCTTTCCGGCCTGTGATCCTCGCCAATAAGGCCCTGAGGCCATGCGCCAGCCACATTGAAATAACGCAGAATAACAGAGCGTATACCGTGCGCCCTGCCCACCCAGTGCATCATGCGCTCCATGGTGAGCTTGCTTTCGCCATAGGGATTGGTAGGCCGCAGAGGCGCGTGTTCGGGAATGGGGACGACATCAGGTTCGCCATAGACCGAAGCCGTGGACGAAAACACGATCTTGTCCACCCCGTGGCGCGCCATGGCTTCAAGCAGCACCATCATGCCATGTATGTTGTTCTGAAAATATTTGAGCGGCTGCTCCATGCTCTCACCCACAAGGGAGCAGGCGGCAAAGTGCAGCACGGCCTCAATGGGCTGTTCTGAAAATACGGCATCAAGCAATGCCGGATCACGCATATCGCCGGAATAGAGGCGCACATCCTGCGGAACGGAACCACGATGCCCCGTAAGAAAATTGTCGAGCACCACAGGTGTTTCGCCGCGCTCCAACAGGGCGCGCACATTGTGAGAACCGATATATCCGGCACCGCCGCAAACCAGAATTGCCATGAACTCCTCGCTTGTCCGTTACGTTTCGCTCTTGCGAACAATAATTCTGCACTCGACGTAAGGGTTTGGCAAGAGGCGCAATGTGTTGTCTGCGCACCGGCACAGCCTGAGCGTGAGAAACGGAGAAGAACTGCACGATGAACGCAAAGAAAAAGCCCGCTGGCTTCAGGGCAGACATGACACTGACCTGAAACACAGCGGGCCCATATGACGCAGCCGAAAGGCTTAACGCCGTGCGTAGCAGAATTTTACAGCTGCTTGAGCACATCCTCGGCAAACGAAGCCACGGCTTCGGGGTCGTTGGAAGCATCGCCTTCCATCTTGAGCCCCTCGGCAATGATGGTCGCGCCCAGTTCCTTGGCGCGCTCTTCAATGGCAGGCACCGCGCCGCAAAAATGTTCATATTCCTGGTCACCGGAGGCAAAGGCGGCTACCTTGCGGCCAGCCAGCCCGATGCGGTCAAATTCCTCAAACAGGGACAAAAAGTCGTCCTGCATTTCCAGATCTTCCATACCCCAGGCCGAGCAACCAAACAGCACGGCATCATAACCGTCAGCCAGGTTCTCTGCCGAGGCGTCCGCCGCGTTGAGCAGCGTGACTTCATGTCCGCCAGCAGCAATCAGTTCCTCAAGCTTCTGGGCGATGCTTTCCGTATTGCCAGTGCTGGAACCAAAAACAATCAGTACCTTACTCATGACATTCTCCTTCGTTGCGTCTTATTTAAAATTGAAATTCATTTTCTAAATGGATAGGGATGTTCGAATCTCCTGTCAAGGGAAAGAATCACCAGAACTCTTTTATTACATCCCTGTCACTCACGTCCGAGGCTTTTCCAGCAGATTGTGCGGGAATCACAACCAGCGCAACTCCACCTCAGCACGGTACGCAAAGAAAAACTGTGACATTGGTCACAAAAATAAAAAAAGGCGAAAAAAAATCGGAGCCCCGCGCAACTCGCAGGGCTCCGAAACTGTTAACCGTCGGAATACGCTAATTATTCGCTGTCTGATCCGTTGTGCGAGTCCTCTTCCGCCCCGGCGTCCAGACCATCTTCTATTGCCGCTTCTCTTGCGCGCGGGGCTGGCATGCTCCACTCTCCCGGCATGGGCGCGGCAAGCTCGGCTTTTTCACCCAGATAGGGGTTAAAATAGCCATAGCGCAGCCAGGGGCAGAGCTTTTTGAGGCGTTTCATGAACGATGTCAGCCCCATGCTGGGCGAGAGTTCCAGTTTTTGCTCTCCCTCGCCGCCGCTCATGAGCTTGAAGTACCATTCGGGATCAATATTGAGGTTGCGCCATTGGATCATGCTCACGCCGTTTTCGCCCACCAGACGCGCCAGAGCGTCCAGCTCTTCTTCCGTATCCGTAACGCCGGGGAAGACCAGCAGGTTCAACGAAACCCATATGCCACGGCTGCGGGCCTCGCGAATGGAGGCGCGCACATCGTCAAAGGAATAGCCGGATGGCCTGTAATAGCGTTCATAAAGACCGTTACGGGCGCTGTTCAGGCTCACTCGCATGCTGGTCAGCCCCGCTTCGGCAAGGCGGATCACAGCCTCGGGCCGGGAGGCGTTGGTATTACAGTTGACCGTGCCGGGGCCTTCGCCCGCGCGGAACTGGCGCACGCTCTCCACCAGCAGATCAGGGTTCATGAGCGGATCGCCCTCACAGCCCTGACCAAAGGAATAAATGGGCGTACGGGTTTCGCGCCCGGAATGGACGCGCATGACCTCGGCCAGCTCTTCCGGGCTGGGCGTAAAGGCAAGGCGGCACTGCGGCGTTGACTGAATGGGCGAGTCCTTCTCCTGCGCTGAAATACAGCCAATACAGCTGGCGTTGCAGGCGCGGGACGACGGCAGCGGGGCCTCGTAGCGGCCCAGTGCAAAATTGCGGGCCGCAGGGCAATCGTAGCGCGCCACGCAGTTATCCATAATATGACGGATAAGCCTGTTCTTGGGGTAATCGCGCAGCAGGGCGCGGGCGCCCTGCTCAATGCGTCCGCGCGGAATGTTGCTGAAAATCTGCCGAGGTTCGGTATCCACCCTGCGGGCACAGATATAGAAACGCCCTCTGGCGAAGCCCACGGCCCCGTAGGCAAACAGGGGCAACATGGGCGCGTTTTCGCCGCTTTCATAGGCGGGATGAGCCGAAAGCGTATAGCCGGGTGCGGCAAAGGCCGCGACGGCGAGCTGGGCCTCGCCCTCAGGGGGCGCAATGTGCCCGGTTTCGGGGTCAAGGCCCACTGCTTGCCTGCCAGGCAACAAAAAGAACTCGCTTTCCTCCGGCAGGGGAATCAGTTCGTCCGGACGAGGCAGCCCCCACTGCGCGCCTCGCCGACAGACCATGAGCAGATCGGGATCGTCATAGATATTGCCGCGCTCGTCTGCCATTACAAGATGCGGTTCAATGTGTTGCGCGGCCATAAAAGCTCCTTGCCCAAGAAGTGTTGAACGTATATAAAAACTGCTGGCCGGGCCTTCCCGGCCCGTATTTTTGGAGGCCTGCCATGTTTTCCATCATGCTTTTCATTTTTTTGTGCTTCTTCGGAATACTGGCTGTGCTGTACCACATGCTGCGCAGCCAGGAAAAACTTTGCAAATCACTGCACGAAGAACACGCACAGATGCGTGTGCTGCTGCGCTCGCTGGAATCGCGCCTTGACGCGCTGGACGTGACGGAACCTGCCGATGCCGCGTTCCCCCCCAGGGGAGCCGCCCACATTGCGCCCCGCCCTGCCCCGCAGCCTGCGCAAGACCCCCTGCTGCATCTGAGTTTTGACGAACCCACGCAGAGCGTCAGCGTTGCGCCCGATGTAGACCCCGCGCTGGATCTGCACTTTGACCCGGCGGTGGGTATTCCCGCTTCTTCAGGAAGAAACAGCAGAAATTAAAAAACATCAACGTTGAGAATACCCGTTCTCAACGTTTTTTTATTGCTCATTCCCGCCCCGTCAGCCCGAATTTTCCCTTGGCAGCCGCAAGATAGGCCTCGCTCAACCCGGTACTGCGCAACTCCTCGGCCCAATGCAGATAGGGCAAACGCAGGCAATCCTTGCGGATGGCTGCGGCCCTGCCCCTGCGGCGCGCAACACATTGCGGATCGCTGGCCAGGAGGGCGCGCGCCCTGTCACTGAAGGTTCTTGCCCGGTGCACCGCCCTGTGGCCTCCGTCTATGCAGGCCAGAGCGGCCTGGCGCATGCGCGCGGCAACATCCGGGTGCGCAAGCAGATAGCGCACCTGCGCCACGGCCTCGCCAGCAGAGGTTGCAGCATCCACAATGCTGCCATTGTCTGCCGTATCCGCCCCATAGCAGAGCATGTGTTCGCCCTCGGCAAAAATATCCGTCAGCCCGTGCCCGATGCGCGGGGTCACAAGGCAACTGCCGCAGCCCAAGGCCTCAAAAACCCGAAAGTTCAGGTCGCCGTGCTCGCAGTGGTTCAGCACCACCCGCGCCCTTGCATATAAATGGCGGTAGGGGCCGGTTACAATCTGCAATTCCGGCAATCCGCTGCGGCACTTTTCCAGAAAGGCCGCGCGGCGCGGCAGATCGGCATTGACCGTGCCCACAAACACGCAGTCCATATCCTTGGCCGTCTGCGGCTCGGGCGCATCCTGAGCCCAGGCAAAGGCCGGAGACCACCACACCCGATCTGCGGGCAGATACGCCCCTGCAAAACGCGGCAGATGATCACGCAAAGACGCAATGCAGACATCAAAAGCCTGAGCGTAATACGGTTGCCACGAATGGATGTGAGAATCCACGCTGTAGAACACAGTGAGACACGGAAAATCCTCTACGCCAAGCACATAGGGAGCGCGGCTTTTGTCGGCCACTACCAGCACGTCTGGCTCAAAACCCGCAATACGTACCAGATCATGCCAGCCAAACACGGCGGCATGCTCAAAATTATGCCGGGCCACAGCATCCCAGCCGCAGGAAGAAAGGGCGTCGCTGAAAAAAGGACTGCCTATCCACAAAAGCCGCTTCATGCGCCCCCGGCAACAATAATGTGGTTTTGCGCTAACTGCGCACAGTGCTTGGCATCTCCTGCCTGACAGTTGCCAACAGGCCCGATTTGCAATAGGTTCAAAACCTAGCCTCGACGCCCCAAGGCGTCAAGACGCGAGAATGCACATGCTGCTCAACCCTGGCCGACTTCGCCTCATCACGCGCATTTTTTTGGCGCTTCTGTTAACCCTGTCGGCTATGTCGGCGGCGGTCTTTTGGCTTTTGCAACGTAATCCCGAAGCGCTGGCCCAACATTATATTGAACAGATTGCCTCCAGCACCGGCCTGAATATTACTGTTGAATCGGTCAACGTGGCTCTTTTGCCGCTGCCCTCCCTGGCTGTCAGCAATGCCAGCGTGGAGGGCAAGAACTTTAATTTTACCGTTGCCTACGCCACACTCAGGCCCGACTTTCTGGCTCTGCTGCGCGGCGAGCTGCTGCCCCGCAATATCACCCTGCTGCGCCCCCGCCTCAAGGGCGAACTGCCCGTGGCGCTCAGCCTGCCCTTTCTGTTCCCTGACAATGCCGAGGACGCACAGCCCAGTGCGGCACATGCTGACACGGCTCTGTCTGCGACACCCCAGTCCACGCCAGTAAGCGGAGCACCCAAAAAAAACTCTCCCAAATCCGCCCCTCAGCCTGCCGCATCTCCAGAGGCAAAGGTCAGCACGTCACCGACACAGGATGCAACGCTTCCATCCGCAACCAATGCGACGGCTCCCTCGCAAAGCGTTGCCGCACAAGAGCAACCCTCTGAGCAGGATTCCGTGCAGTCGTGGCTGGCCCGACTCGCCGGGGACAACATTGGAGGCACGGCACTGTTGCCGGGCATTTTGCCGGGTCGCTTCAGACTGGCTGTTTCACAGGGCGAAGTGGACATCATCGGCGCGGACAAAACGCAAATGACGGCCAACGGACTGCAATGCGACCTGGAAACCGCCTCGGGCACACGCCTTGAGGGCAACTTTTTTTGCGCCACAGCGATTCTTCAGCCAGAAGGTCAACTGCCAGCCCGGATTGAACACCTCAACCTGGAAGGCAAGACAGACCTCTCGGCCCCTCTGGCAAAAACGCCGCAACTGACGATCAAAGGCACCATGCAGTTGCCCAACTGGCTGGCCCGCCTCAACTTCGCACTGGGCCTCAAGACTGACGCCAATGGCTGGAGCCTGACCAGCGACCTTGAAGGCGAACTTCGCAAGGATGAAGTGCTGCTGCCTGCCCACGTGACAGGCACTGTGGCGCAGCGCAACAAGGAAGATCAGGGCATCAACCTTGAAAACCTGCGCCTGCGGCTTGGGCAGGACGATGTGACCGTCAACGGCCTGCTGCGCCTTGGCGGGCCGGACACATTCAATATTGAAGGACGCCTGCAACTTCAGCGCGCAAGCCTGACGGAATGGCTGGGCTTTGCCCGCAATCTGGCACCCGGCCTTCAGGTGGCGCTGGACGAAGTAACCCTGGGCACGCTTGATTTTTCAGTGGATGGCAAAGGGCTGCGCGTTCCTCATATTGATGTAACCGCCGCAGGCAGCCGCTTTTTGGGTTCCGGCGGCGTTGCGAGCTGGGCCAAACCTGAACTGCTGCTGGATCTCAAGGCCGAGACGGTGAATCTGGGGCGCGCCATCCCCGAATCAGTGGGTACTGTGCCTGCCGAACCGCGATACGGCCACGGTCCGCTCACTCCCATGCCCGGCAAGCCTGTGGTGCCTGGCGAAATCGGTCTTGATTACAACATCCGGCTGGCTGCAACACGGGTGAACTACGGCCCCATCGTTATCAACGATGCGCTGGTCGTCATCAAGCAGGGGCTGGTTGACCAGGTCACCCACTTTGAAGACACCCTGCTGATTGTTGACGGCACTCTTTACGGCGGCAGCGTCAAGGGCGATACCATCATGGGCGGTCACCCGGATACCCCCTACGCCATCCGCCTGCACATGCGTGACGTTAACGGCGAGAATCTGGCAAAAGACCTCCCGGTCATGCCCGTGAGCGGTGGCAAGCTACGCGGTGATGTGGACGTTATGAGCCAGGGGCGCGAGCTGGATGTTTTTCTGGGCAAGTTGCGCGGCACGGTAAGCGCCCGGGCAGAGAAAGGCCAGTTGCGCCCGCCGAACAATATCCCCGGCAAAGCCTCCCCCGGCGCGGTGGGCTTTAAAACGCTTGATGTAAGCCTTAAAGCCCGCACTGCGGGCTGGGAGCAGAGCCGTCTGGGCCTTGAAGGTCAGTGGACCGCCACCATTGCCGATGAAGGCATTGACGCCAGCGTGGACCTCAACGGCAGACTCTGGTTCAGCGGCGATGGCCAGGGCGGCGGCAACATGGATTTTCAAAACCTGCCCGGCACCATCAGCCTGAGCCTCAGCCCGGAAAAATCCTTTCAGCCAGAGGGTCTGCAAGCGCAGATCAGCGGCAAATTCAGCTGTCAGGCGGCGCGCAACCAGCTTTCGGCCACAGACATGCATATGAACGCCCTCGGGGCGGACATTTCCGGCGCAGGGCAACTGGGCATGGGCAAGGACGGTATGGTCTGGCAGGGCAAGGTTTCCGCCTTTATCCCGGACAGCACAAAAACACTGCGACTGCTTGGCGCTGCCAACCCCAATGTGCCCCAACCCCTTCGCCGCATTGAGCTGGACACAGCCTTCAAGGGCGATAGCGGCTCCCTGGCGCTGTCTGAATTCCGCGCCAAGGTGGATCAAAACGACATTTCCGGCAGTATCAGCCTTGACTGGCGCAAGGAGCTGGCCCTGCGATTCAAGCTCTCCGCTCCGCAGATTGACCTTGACCGCTACGTGGGCGACAAGGCCGCCGGTCAGGCAGACGGCAGCAAGAGCAAAAAAAAGACTGACGGCAAACCGTGGGATCTGCGCTTCATGCGGGCATTTTCCGCTGAGGGCGAAGCGCACGTTGGCCAGCTCACCCTGTGGAAACTGCGCACTGACGACCTGCGCCTTAAAGCCAAGATGGAGAACGGAACCCTGCGCTACGAAAGCCAGGGTGGTAAATTTTATGGCTCGCCCGTGTCGGCGCATGGTGAAATGCGCTTCAACAAAGGGATGGGATTTGCCAATGCCCTGTCCATCGAGGGATTTGACCTTGCCGCAGCAAGCAAAGATCGCGGCGGCAGCGCGGCCCTTGGTGGGCGCGCGAGCATAAGCTCCGAGGTTGACGCGGAGCTTACAGGGGCAAACCAGTTGCCCGCGAGACTGAACGGCAAATGGCGCTTCAACGTTCATAACGGCTTTTACCAGTCGCGCGACAAAGACGGTCAGCTCAAGGGCAAACCCACCCACTTTGACGCTGCCGGCAGCTCCGGAGCAATCACCAACGGCATTGCAAAAAGTGGTGATTTTTATCTCAAAGGACAGGACCTCACTGTTACCGGCGGTGGATGGATAGACCTCAACAGTGAGACCCTTGACTGTAACTTCACCGTAAACATGAAGAATCTTCCAGAATTCCCCATGCGCCTTTATGGCAGCCTGGACAACAGCAAAACGTCCATTGGCGCTGGCAAGCTGCTGCTCAACACCATTGGCGGCATCACCCAGGGCTTTGTGGATGTACTTGGCAGCGTGGTGGAAGGCACCTGGAAGCTCTTTCGATAGGCAGCGGCCCTTGGCCGCAACATGTCGAGCATTCTTCCCAGCACCCGTTGACAGGGCCTATTTTAGGGGATAGGGTGCCAGTTGTGTTCTTTTTTGCACAAACTAACTCGGTTCCGGCAAGGAGAGTACCAGTGAATATCCTTATTTTTGGCCCTAACGGCAGCGGCAAAGGCACTCAGGGCGACCTGATCAAGCAGAAGTACAACCTCGCCCACATCGAATCCGGGGCCATCTTCCGTGAACACATCGGCGGCGGCACCGAGCTGGGCAAAAAAGCCAAGGCTTACATTGATCGCGGCGACCTCGTACCCGATGACATCACCATTCCCATGGTGCTGGAAACCCTGAAGACCAAGGGTCAGCAGGGCTGGCTGCTTGATGGTTTTCCCCGCAATACCGTGCAGGCCCAGAAGCTGTGGGACGCCCTCCAGAAAGAAGGCATGCAGCTTGACTACGTGGTTGAAATTCTTCTGCCCCGCGAAGTGGCCAAAAACCGCATCATGGGCCGCCGCCTCTGCAAGAATAACAACAACCACCCCAACAACATCTTCATTGACGCCATTAAGCCCAACGGCGATGTCTGCCGCGTCTGTGGCGGCGCGCTTTCCAGCCGCTCCGATGACCAGGACGAAGGCGCCATCAACAAGCGTCACGACATTTACTACAACATCACCGATGGCACCCTTGCCGCCGCGTACTTCTACAAGGACCTCGCGGGCGCTGGCAAAACCAAGTACATCGAACTGAATGGCGAAGGCAGCATTGATTCCATCAAGGAAACCCTGCTCTCCAAGCTCGCCTAGTTTGCCATTCTGCAGCTGAGAACGCTGCCTCGGCGGTCTGCCAGGCAGACATCTTGCTGTACGGTTATGCATAAAAAAGGCCCTGCTGTTGCAGGGCCTTTTGCTGTTTTTGCCAAGTTAACTGTGATTACCGCACATGGGGCAGACGCATCCCGCCATTGCAAATGCGGCCTCAACAATATTTTTAACTGTTAATCCATTATGTTATAACTTGTTACAAATAAACATCATTATACAGGCTATATATGTTGACAACATCTGGAAACCGCACGTAAACTCTAGAAAATATCACGACTACTGATATTGATTGCACATTCCTTACGCATAACAGGAAAAGTACAGACAGCAGAATTTTCCCTTTCCAGGCCTTTAGCAGAGATACAGAGACTCCCCCGATACAGCTGGAGCGGCAGCAACTGATACTCAGCGGCTTTTTTTGCCGCACCGTGCAGATACAAACTCTTGGGCAATGCCCAGGGGTTCTTTCGTCTCAACGGCCTACCCTGGTTCAAACACCACGGATAATGAGACATGTCAGATATCTCCAAGCCTCTCATATCATTTGCCGTTCTTGTCCTCCTGTTTCTTGCCCCTATTTTTTTCATTCACGATTACGCAAGCGATGTTACATCAAACATCTCAGCCACTACGCTTACGCGCCTTGCCGAGGTGAACGCCCGCGCAGGAAACAATTTTTATCAGGCTGTTCGCAACAGCATGATGGAAATGAGCGGCATGACCAAGTATCTGGCGCAGCAGGAATATCACGTCAGCAGGGAATACGTGCTTGGGCTTGCCCCCCTGTTTTACGCCCACAGCGTGCGTCGTTTCAGCATTGTTGATGCTGAAGGCAATGGTTTTGACGGCGGAGGCACACAGACAGACTACAGCAACGACCCGATCTTTTTACGCGCACGCCAAGGCTTGACCCATGTTGCGACTGCTGGCAGCACCTCCGACCCGCGGCTTCTGATTATTGCCAACCCGCTGGTTGCCCGCGGCAGCGTACAGGCGGTGCTGATCAGCGAGTTCCCGGCTGAAGGCATAGAAACCAATATGGAAACTTGGGCGTTCAGCAACAATACCTACAACATGGTTTTTGACGATTCAGGCCAGCCTCTCTTCTGGTCGCCGCCTCCCGGCAAGGTCATGGATGACCTCTTTGCTTCATTCTCCGGGTGCGGCCTTCCCCAGAATGTTACGGACATGCTGCGGCAAAAATTTGCAGACGGCGCGCAGCAGTCCGTGACTTTTTTTGACAAAGCCACGGGTCTTTTTATCGCCACTACGCCTGTTGAACGTTTTGGCTGGCGCATGGTTTCTTTTGTTCCGCAACAAGCAGGCAATGCGGCAGTTTCAAAACAGTCGCTCATTACCAACGAGCTTGTCTGGCGGCTGGTCATTCTGGCTGGCATCATCCTCACTTTCCTGCTGTTGCTCGAGCGCAACTCCTCCCGCAAGCTGCGCCGCCAGCAGGAGGATTACCGTTCCATTATCACCAGCATGTCCGGCGGGGTTCTCAAATTTTTCAGCCCTGACGGCACATTCCTTTTTGTCAGCCCCAATTATGTAAAAATGCTCGGCTTTACCGAGGCGGAATTTAAAAAAACATACGGCAACAGTTTTGCCGCCACAGTATATGAGCAAGACCGTGAAACAACGCTGCGCACCATGCGCAAGCAGATGAAAAACAGCCAGCCCATAGACGTGGAATACCGCACCCGCACCAAGAGCGGAGCTTTGATCTGGCTGTACCACAAAGGGTCTGTGGTCAACATTGAGCACGGCCGATCGTACATACAAAGCATTGTCTTTGACATTACCCGCAATAAAGAAGCGGCGCTTTCCAAGCGCATATCCGATGAACGGTACCAGTTCATCCTGGAGCAGCACGACATCAACATTTTTGAACAAAATCTGGTCAACGGCTATTTTTCCTGTTCGGCCCAATGGTTGCACACCTTTGGCGCTGTTTTTAATATTCTGGAGAACGACCCGGCCATCCCGCTGTTTCCTGACGATCAGGAACGCCTGGTGGCTTTTCAAAAAGAAGTGCGCCTTGCGCCGCACCAACATAAATGCACTCTTGAGGCGCGTTTGCGTGATGCCGAGGGGGAATACCGCTGGTTTCGCATTGAGGCCTCCAACATAGCCAATACCCAAGGATCCCCCATCTACTCAATTGGCATTATTACTGACATCGACAAGCAAAAATCTCTGGAACTGCAATTACGCACCCAGGCCACACGCGACAGCGGCACGGGCATGCGCAACAAGATGTCTACGGAGAAGGCCGTATCCCAATTTCTGGAAACGCACGAATCCCCCCTGCCGCAATTCTACGCCATGTTCATGGTTGATTTTGACAACTTCAAAGGCGTCAATGACCGATTCGGGCATGCCATGGGCGACAAGGCCCTCTTTGACATGGCCCAGATCATCCGCCGCAATTTCCGTGGTGTGGATATTGTGGGGCGCATCGGCGGCGATGAATTTCTGGTTTTCTGTACAGAAAAAATGTCGCTGCTTGGCATACGCGAGCGCGCCCATATGCTTGTGGAACAACTGCACACCCAGTGCTGCGACCAGCACTCATGCCTCACCCTGACCGCCAGCGTTGGCGTGGCATGCAGCCCACGGGACGGCACAACCTATGCCGAACTGTTCAATAAGGCAGACAAAGCCACCTATGCGGCAAAAAAACTGGGCAGAAACAGGTGCGTGTTCTATAAAGAAATGAATGGCGATTCACCCCAGAGCGACCCACTGCACTAATACTCTTCACCACTCCTTTGCCGCGCCTGATAAAAACTGCCGCGCCCCGTATTCAAACACGGAGCGCGGCAGAATTACGCTTTCATCTCGCAAAGAGCGGTAAAATGCCTAGGCCCAGAGGATATTATCCGTTTCCAGCGGCGACGCCTGCGCCGGATGCACGGGCATGATGCGCACGCCGTACCGGTAATGCCCGCTGAACGTTGGAATGTAGCTTGCGGTATAGCGCATGCCGTCCTGTCCGTTTTCTCCTGATCTCGGTTCAAGCCGCAATATTTCCGGCTTGTCGCGGAAGCTGCCATTAATGAGCGCCTGCCCGATCACAAGTTGCACCAGTATCTCCTGCGGCTTCATTTCGCCAAGATGCATGCGCAGTTGCACACTCACGGGTTCGCCGCAGATCATGGTGTTGTTTTCCACCCCGCTGATGGTCAGTTCGTCCACCTTGACCGTGCCAAAACGCGCGGGCAAATCACTCTGCCAGGCGGCAAGGGCGCGGCAGGCCTCCCAGTGGTTATCACGCAGCATGTTGCGCCTGCGCGCCGCCCGCAGATAAAACTGACGGATATAATCGTTGAGCATGCGGTTGCTGCTGTACATGGCCGTGAGGCTTTTGAGCGAACGCTTGGCCGTGGCAATCCAATTCAGGGGCAGGCCTTCTGCATTGCGCTCAAAATACAGGGGGACAACAGCGTTTTCCAGCAGTGAATACAGATCCTCGGCATCGGCGTAGTCATTCTGCTCGCTGCTGGGCAGTTCTGTGGAAACAACCGGGCCAATGGTCCAGCCGTTCTGGCGGTTATAGCCTTCGCACCACCAACCGTCAGAAATGCTCAGGTTGATGCCGCCGTTGACAGGTAGCTTCATACCGCTGGTGCCCGAGGCCTCGTGCGGCCTGCGCGGCGTGTTCAGCCAGACATCGCAGCCCTGCGCCATAATGCGCGACACAGCCAGACTGTAGTTTTCCACAAAGAATATGCGGCCCAGAAAGCGCTCGTCCCGGCACATGCGCAGCACTTCCTGAATCATGTTGATGCCCGCCTCGTCCGCTGGATGCGCCTTGCCAGAGAACACCAGCACCACAGGGCGATTGGTATTGCTGAGTATGCGGGCCAGCCTGTCCGGGTCTGCAAAAATCAGCGTGGCGCGCTTGTAGGGGGCGAATCTGCGGGCAAAGCCGATGATGAGGGTATCGGGCTTGAGCATGGATTCCATGTGCTTGCGTTCATCCGACGACAAATGGAACTTCTGGATAAATTCCGGGATCCGGCGGCGCAGGTCGTCAAGCAGGGCTTCCTTCTGGTGCATGCGGGCCGCCCAGAAGGCCTCGTCAGGAATATTGTCCACCTTGTCCCATACGCTGGAACCAGGAGGCGACTGCATCCAGCCGGAACCAAGATACTGGTGCAGCAGTTCATGCATCCAGCTACCCACATAGGACGGCACGTGAATACCGTTGGTAACGTGCCCTATGGGCGTTTCCGCCACGGGCAAACTTTTCCAGAGGTTGTTCCACATGTGGCGCGAAACAACACCGTGCAGGCGGCTCACACCGTTGGCCCAGCACGAATGCCGCAAAGCCAGCACCGTCATTTCAAAGGAACTGCTGTTACCGCCCTCTATCTGCCCAAGCTGCACAAACTGCTGCCAGGATAAACCAAGGTTGGCGGCGATTCCGCTGAAATACCGTTCCATCAGCTCCAGAGAAAACGATTCGTTGCCAGCGGGCACGGGCGTGTGCGTGGTAAACACCGTATTGGAGCGCACCCGCACAGTTGCCTCGGCATAGTTCATGCCCATGCTCAGGCATTCCTGAAGGCGTTCCATGGCCATAAAGGCCGAATGCCCTTCATTCATATGAAAAACGCTGGGCATTATGCGCATCGTGCGCAGCAGCCGCATGCCGCCCATGCCGAGCAGCATTTCCTGCAACAGGCGCACCTCGCGGTTGGCCTCATAGAGCTTGTCGGTAATGCGGCGGTCTTCGTCAGTGTTGCGGCGGGTGTCCGTATCCATGAGGTACAGGGTTATGCGCCCCACGGCCATCTTCCACACCCTTGCAAACAGCAGACGGCCCGGCAGTTCAAGCTGCACATAGACCGGCTGGTTGTCCGCATCGTACACCATCGAAATGGGCATGAGGCCGAAGTTGTTGACGGGATACTGGGCCACCTGCCGCCCATCGGCGTCTATATCCTGCCGAAAGTAGCCGTTTTTGTATAAAAGCCCCACGCCCACCAGGGGGATGGCCATGTCCGAGGCAGACTTGAGATGGTCGCCAGAAAGGACGCCCAGCCCGCCTGAATAAATGGGGATGGATTCGCTCAGGCCATATTCCGTGGAAAAATAGGCAATGGGGGCTTCTGGCGTCACATCAGTGCTGAGCGAGCGGATGGGCTCGGCCATGTAGGCATCAAACTTGGCGACGACCTCACGGTAAAGATTCATGTAATCTTCGTTTTCCAGCAGATCGCGGAAGCGTTCCGGGTCGGCCTGCTCCAGCATCCTGAGTGGATTACGCCAGCTTTCCCAATGGGAAGGACTCAAGGCCATAAACAGGGCCTTGGCCTTGTCGTGCCAGCACCACCACACATTACGGGCAATGTCGCGCAGGCGGGAAAGCTCTTCCGGCACCTCGGCAATGGCCATGATGGGCCGCAAAAATGGCGTGGCGGAGCACGATGTGGAAAGCACCCTCGCCAGAGCCGCATGCCCGCAATCGCAGTTAATCCGGGTGGAGGCTTTTTTGAAGGCTATTTCAAAGGCTCTGACGTAGTTTTCAAAAAAGAACTGCCACGATGATTTTTCCGCCAGCGCACGCGCCTCTGCGCGCCATTGGGGCAAATCATCCACTGCGCAGGTGGCAGCGCGGATCAGGTGCTCGTGCAATACTGTGGCGCTCTGCTCAAAGTTCATACCCCTGCGGGGCATGACGCACACGCCCTTGGGCGCAGCGGCCCCCTCCTGCAACTGCGTGCGCGCCCACATGCCAAAACCGGAAAGATCCGTGGTAATGGTGGGCACGGCCCAGGCCGCGCTTTCCTGCGGCGTGTACCCCCACGGCTCGTACCAGGAGGGAAAGCAACCCACATCGCAGGCCGACATGACATCTTCGTAGGGCATATTCAAAAAGCCGTCTTCTCCATTGAGCATGGCTGGCACAAAGATGACCTTGACCTTATTCTCCGGATTGTTGTTCAGGCCCAGCCGACGGCAGGCATTGAGTATGGGATCTTGCGGCGCATTCCAGGCGAAATGCGTGCAGATAAAGGGCAGGCCGTTGTCGTTGGCCTCTGGGTCGCCAGAAACCGCAGCGGTATTAACGCCCGTATGCCCGCCCATGACAAGACATAGGGCAAGAATGGAAGCGTCCGTGCCTGCCAAGCTCTGCTCAAGCTTGGCCAGGGCATCCAGAAAGATGTCCACGCCCTTGTTGTGCATTTCGTAGCGGCCGGAAATGGCGAAAATACGTGTGTTGGCGGGCAGTTCGCAACGCAGGAAGCGGTTGGAGGCCTCCACGATGCGCGCACGGTGTTCCGCGGGGCGGGAGCGGTCTACGGAATAATCGGGAATAACCCGCATATCCAGACCGTTGGTGGTGATGACATCAGGCTGCCGCCCCAGCAGCACCGTTGATTCCTCGCCGGTGATGGGGCTGACGGTGGTAAAAACGTCCGCCTCGCGCGCGCTGGCCCCTTCAAGCGACCACTTGGCCGTGATGTTCAGGGCTGCGGCCTCGTTGGCGGGATTAATGCTGCGCAGGTTGGAGTAGATATCCCGCCCGGTTCCGGCCATGGCCCGCCCAAGCATGGTGGCGTGCGTGGTGAACACCGTCCCTATGCCGGGAGAAAGCCTCTTGAGCGAAAGCAGGCCCGCGCCGCACATCCATTCGTGGAACAGGGCAACGCTGCGGCCCTCAAGGGGTTCCACCCGACTCTCATGAATGGCCTCAATAACCGCACTGCAAGCCGTGGCGAACATGACAGGTTCAATATAGTCCCACCCGCCGGAAAGCGAATCCACACCGTAATTTTTCCACAGATCGTACAAAAGCTGATTGCTGGAATACCGCTTGGTAAAATCCACCAGAATGGCCTTGGGGCGACCGGGAATATTCCAGCGGCCCATGCGGCATTTGAGATCCTTTGTGGCAAATGCCAGACGGAGCGAATCCCAGATATTCTCGTCCGTTTCTTCAAAACCCACATTTTCCGCCAGGGACGGGCCAAGGAGAAAATAATCCTCGCCAAACTGCTCTACAGCCTGCAATGCCTTGCTGCTGACCACAGAGTAAATGCCCCCCACCTTGTTGCAGACTTCCCAACTGACCTCAAACAACGTGACGGTGCTGTTATCGAAATTCATGATTTCTCCTTGTGGAAAAGCCGATTGGCTTAAACGGACGCATCAGTGACGGAACGGACATTGCTCTTGCGTGCCCTGCGGGGCTTGTGCTCTTTACCTGCCAGTTCTGCGGCTTCAAGCCGCAGCTCAAAATCTGCCAGTACGTTCATATAGGTGATGTACGCATCATAGGGGCTGTCAAAGGGGCTGGGCCTGTCCTGCTGTGGACCGGAAAACCACTTGGTGGACATGTGCCGGAAATGGTCGGCGGTTTGCAGGCGCTCGTAGTCGTGCAGCAGCATCTTGTCGCCGCAGGCGCTCACCCGGGCGGCAAGGCTGTAAAGCGTGTGGATAGCGTCTTTCTGCATGTCGTTGCCGAGCCACGAGGTCAGGTCGTGGCCGCTTTCTTCCCACGATACGAACTGGGGCACGTCCACCTCTCCGGCTGGGGTGCGCTTTCCGACAATGGATCCGGGCGTGGCAAACCTGAAGCGGCTGTCGCGCAGCAGGGCCTCGGGCAGAGCCGACATAAAATCGAAGATGCCCGAATCCTGCCCATGACGCAGGCCGAATATATGAAAGTCATTGTAAATATTGATCACATCAGCTTTGTCGCCCAAGCTGTGGCACCACGAGGCGAACTTGTCGGCAGTGAGCGGCCAGTCGCTCCACCCCCTGTCGCCAAAGCGCAGCCCCATGTCGTCAGAAAGGGCCGTGTTGCGCAGCAAAAGATTCATCTTGGGGCCAGAAACCGGGCGGTACACCCAGTTGGGGCTGCGCCAGCCAAGCACCTGGTCCGCACCCTCGGCCAGCGCGGTTTTAAAGCCAAGCTGTTGCAAGGCGGCGGCAAGGTCATTGTTAAACACGCATTCCGTATGCATGAAGGTCGTGGGCTTTTTGCCAAACAGTTTTTTGATGCGCGCGCTCTGCGCCTTGACCTGCCTGTCAAATTCCACGCGGGAATACAGAAAGGCCAGCGAATGCGCCGAAGTTTCGGCGACAAATTCCACGCAGCCCGTAGCCGCGAGGGCGCACAGGCTTTCTGTCACTTCAGGGGCGTACTGCTCAAAAAGATCCAGGGCGGTGCCCGAAACGCACAGCGACACCGCAAACGCGCCTTCATGGCGGCGCACAAGCCTGAGCAGCATTTCTGTGGCTGGCAAATAGCACAGACGCGCCGCGCGCAGCATGGTTTCGCAGTTGCGGTCATCATCTTCGTAAACGGAGCTCTGCCCCATGTCGAAAACCGTGTAGCGGCGGAACTGGTACGGCTCATGTATATTGAAACACAGGCATAGCGCAGGCATCAGTGACCTCCAAGGACATCCCGGTAAATGGTCAGCAATTGGTCAGCGGCATTTTCCCATCGGATGGATTTCATTTCTTCGCGGCAGTTTTTCACCAACTCTGCGGCAAGGCAGGGATAACGCAGCACGGCGCAGATTTTGTCGGCCATGTCGCGTGTATCCCAGAAGTCGGCCTTGAGGGCGTGTTCCAGCACTTCTGAAACGCCCGACTGACGCGAGAGCAGCACTGGCACATCGTACAGCATGGCCTCCAGCGGCGTTATGCCGAAAGGCTCGGAGACTGAAGGCATGACGTAAAGATCGCTGAGGGCAAACATGCGGTCCACATCTTCGCCGCGCAAAAATCCGGCAAAATGGAAGCGCCGCCCCATGCGCAACTGCCCTGCCCTGCGGATCAACGCTGGCAGCATGTCGCCGCTGCCAGCCATGAAAAAGCGGACATTGGGAATTTTTTGCAGCACAAGACGGGCCGCTTCCATGAAGTATTCCGGCCCTTTCTGGAATGTCACGCGGCCGAGGAATAACACGCGCTTTTCATGCCGTATGCGTTGCGGCACAAGGTAGCAGCGCCCGGCTTCATGCCGCGCAACGGCATTGTGCACTACCACCACCTTTTCGGGCGCTACGCCGTAGCGTTCAATGACGGTTTTTCGGGTCAGGCGGCTTACGGCTACGACCACATCGGCGGCGTTCAGCCCGGCGCGTTCTATGCCCGCCACCTGTTCGTTGATGTTCAGGCCGCTGCGGTCGTATTCCGTGGCGTGGATGTGCGCCACAAGCGGCTTGCCGGTCAGCGCCCTGGCCATCATGCCCGCAGGATAGGTCATCCAGTCGTGCACGTGGATGACGTCAAACCGTTCCTGCACGGCAATGGCCCCGGCCAGACGACTGTAACGCTGCACCTCGGCCATGAGGTCAGGCCCATAACCGCCATGCAGTTCAAACGTGATCTCGCCTTTGCAGTCGGCATGGCCCGCATGCGGCGCAAAGGCGTGCGTACTGGCCGCATTGCCTGGCTCATGCCGCAGGTTTTCCAACGCTTCGGCATAGCCCTGCGGCGTGAGGTAGGGAACAAGCGGGCTTTCCACCGGCAGGCAGCGGATGCTGCTGGCCCAGAGTTCATGCCCGGCCTGCGTCATGCTTTCCGCAAGTTGGGCCGCAACCGGAGTGCCGGAGGCCCCCCGCAGACGCACAAAGCCGTTCTGCCCAATACCTCCTTCCACGCGGGGCAGTACAAAGATGATCTCCGCCCCTTTTTTCGCCAGAGCCTGGGTCATGCCAAAGCATGCCGTTCCCAGTCCTCCACTGATGTGGGGCGGAAATTCCCAGCCAAACATAAGCACTCGCATGGCTAAACCCTTATTCTTCACTACCGGGCGCAGACACGCCCAGAGTCATGGTTGCCCTGCATACGCCGGTTTTGTCGCCGGATGCGGGATGGGCCAGACAATGCGCCACCCTTTGCTCCCATTGGGCGTAAACATCCGGCGCGGCCTTTTGCAGATTCTTGAGCATGCGCAGGCACTCGGCCACGCTCCAGGCCTGGGCGGTGCAACCGCCGGGATTGTAGGGCGGGGAGCCGTCAAAAACTTCAGAAATGCTGCCAAGCCCGGCTTCGCAGAGATGCTGGCAAAACAGGGGCGTAACCATATCAAGCACGCCCAGAACAGCGCCGTCCATATCCCAGGCCGTGTGCAGCAGCGCATCCGCATAATGGCCCAGCAGCCAGGGCCAGACAGTGCCCTGATGGTAGGCGGCATCACGGCTCTCGCCATTGCCTTCGTACCTGCCTTTGTAAGCGGCGGCGTCAGGGGCAAGGGTGCGCAGGCCAAAGGGCGTGAGCAGCCTGTTTCGCACACATTCCACAACCTGCGGCTGAAAATCGTCTGCAAGCACCGCATGCGGCAGGGAAACGGCAAATATCTGATTGGGACGCACGCTTCGGTCAAGCTGCCCATTGCGCCACACATCACCCAGATAGCCGCCCGCCTCGGTTGTCCAGAAGCGGCGCAAAAACGCATCGCGCATGGCGGCGCGCTGGCGCTCGCCCGTGAGCAGCGGCTCCTGAAATGCGGCGGCAAGGCTGTCTGCAAAGGCAAGGGTGTTATACCAGAGGGCGTTGATTTCCACGGGGCAACCGTGCCGGGGAGTGACCGGGCAGCCGTTTACCTGGGCATCCATCCAGGTGAGCTGAGTGTGGGCGTCGCCCGCATGCAGCAGGCCCTCGGCATCCACAAAGATGCCCATGCCCGGCCCCTTGCGGTAGCCCTTGATGATGGCTTTCAAAGCATCCCAGGCATGTTGCCTCGCCCAGGCCAGGCCATCGGGAACGACGGCAAGTGCCTGTTGCAGGGCAAAGGCATACCACAGGGATGCGTCTACTGTGTTGTAGGCATGCCCGCCCGATTCCGAAAACATGTTTGGCACAAGGCCATTGCGGATATGCCGCCCCACCTCGGCCAGAACGCGCAGGCCAAATTCTTCGCGTCCAGCATAAAAAGTCAGGCCCGGCAGGCTGATGAGCGTGTCGCGCCCCCAGTCGTCAAACCAGGGATACCCGGCAATCACGGAGGCTCGGCCCGAAGGCGTCGTGATGCAGAACTGGCCGCCAACCTGCGCCAGTTGCCCTGCAAGGCCGCCGCCCGCAAGGTGGGCATCTGTGCGGGCGCGGCTCTCCGTCTCCCACAGGGCGCGCAGGTTTTCGCCGCAGGCTTCCGTGCCAGCCGCCACATACACGTAGCCGCCCTGCGGCAGCGGTGGCAGAGCTATTTCAAGCGTACCTGGCATGAAAAGGTCTTCACTGTCGTCAAAACCGCGCTCGCGCTCTTCAAAATATTCCACATTGCGGCACCAGTCCGGCTCGGCCAGAAAACTGGCGGCAGCGTGAGGCCCGCACTTTTCGCTGGTCGCCGCGCTCTCGGCATTTACAGCCTTCGCGCAAGCCTTGCCGGAATCCCCGGCGGCCTGAATATACATGGGTGGCAAGCTTTCATACGGACGGATGGAAAAACCACCGGGCACGGCAACGATATCTGTCCGCAGGGCCGGGTTAGCCCGCGTGAGCGCATGAATATTGCGGTAAGCAAGCAAGGGCTTGATGCGCAGAGTGAGCGGAGGGATATCCTCCGGCCCGCGCAGTTCATAGCGCACCAACAGCAGGCTTTTATCCCGCGCGAGCAGTACCTCGCGGTTCAGGCTGACTTCGCCCACCCGATAGGTGCTTTGGGGCCACTGATCGAGCTGAAAGGCTTCAAGATACTCGTGCCCGTTGGGATAAAGCGTGCCGGGATGCTGACGGGTGGAGAAAAAGAATTCCCTGCCGCCGCCGCACACCGATTCCTCAAAGGCAGAAAGCAGCACATGACGACCGTACGGGGTGTTGACCACAAGCAGGCCGTGATATTTGCGCGTGTTGCAGCACAAAATGCTGCTGCCGGAGCAGTCGCCATTTTCGTTGGTGAGCAGCCACTCCCGGTGCAGCGCCCTGCGTGTATTTTGGCAAGCTGCCTTGTCAAAGCTGAACCGCATACGGCCTCCTTGGCGCCCATATGGAGCGCGACGGCGAATGCTGCGGAAAGACGAAGGGCGCAATCGCCGCCTGACCGCCAGACGATGCTGGGCGGCCCAAGTTGCGGCAATGCTTGCGGAAGGGGTACGGCGGAAAGGGCGCAGAGAGAAACTGAAACAGCCGAACCTCTGACCGCGAAAACCGCAACAGAAAAACATTTAAGAAAATAAAGGCGTTCTCTGTTTTTACAGCTTTACCTTATCCCATTATTTTTTGGCTGTCGAGCGCGCGCTACTTTTGTTTTCAGGTTTATCGCCTTAACGATGCGCCAAACACGACATATCTGTTAGTTGGCTAATAATACATGAAGAATTTGACCAATCTGAAGTAATCATGTGAGCATCACGTTACAATCACGCAATTTATCGTGACGGCCTGAACAGGCTCACAATGCTTTGCTGATAAACCCGTCGCAAGTACTCATAGCTGATTACAACTGCCGCGCAAGGCCGGATGGTTATAACGCAGCCCTGCGACCCTTGCTGGATTGCGTCTGCTTGCGCCAATGCGCGGCCCGACGATACTGGGGGCTTTTTCTTTCTTCATTTTTAGGGTACGCTTGTTCGTTGCTCATAATATTTGCATACCTGACGGGGGTAGTTCATGAAAGCACTTGGTCGTTGGCTTGGGGCTCTGGCCCTTACCCTGCTCGTGCCCGTTGCGGCGCTGGCTGGTGACATCAAGGTTGGCCTTATGTGCCCGCTTACGGGCAAATGGGCCTCCGAAGGCCTGGATATGAAGAACATCGTTACCCTGCTGGTTGACGATGTGAATGCCAAGGGCGGCATCAAGGGCCGCAAGATTCAGCTGGTTGTCGAAGACGACGCGGGCGACCCGCGCACTGCCGCTCTGGCCGCGCAGAAGCTTGCTTCCGCCGGTGTTGTGGCCGTTATCGGCACCTACGGCTCCGCCGTGACCGAGGCCAGCCAGAGCATTCTGGACGAGGCGGAACTGGTGCAGATCGGCACAGGCTCCACCAGCGTGCGCCTTACGGAAAAGGGCTTGAAACTCTTTTTCCGCACCTGCCCGCGTGACGACGCGCAGGGCAAATCCGCCGCCGAAGCCATCAAGAAGGGCGGCTACAAAGCCGTGGCCCTGCTGCACGACAATTCTTCGTATGCCAAGGGCCTGGCGGAAGAGACCAAGGCAGTGCTTGAAAAAGACGGTACAAAAGTGGTGTTTTACGATGCTCTTACCCCCGGAGAGCGCGACTACACCGCCATTCTGACCAAGCTTAAGGCTGCCAATCCCGACCTCGTGTTCTTTACCGGTTACTACCCTGAAACCGGCATGCTGTTGCGGCAGAAAAGAGAAATGGGCTGGAACGTTCCCATGATGGGCGGCGATGCCGCTAACCATCAGGATCTGGTCAAGATCGCCGGTAACGAAGCCGCTACGGGCTATTTCTTCATCAGCCCGCCGCTGCCGCAGGATATGGACACGCCTGAAGCCAAGGAATTCCTCAAGGCCTTCAAGGCCAAGTACAATACCGTGCCTGTTTCCGTGTGGGCCGTGCTGGCTGGCGATGCTTTCAAGGTTATCGAAGGCGCGCTTGAAGCTGGCAAGGATACTCCCAAGGAAATGGCCGCATGGCTCAAGGAACTCAAGGGTATGCCCGGTCTTTCCGGCAACCTTGGTTTTGACGCCAAGGGCGACCGCGTGGGCGAGTTCTACCGCACCTACAAGGTTGACGCCACGGGCAACTTCGTTTTGCAGCCCAAGTAATGCGGTGCGGTCATAAGCCGCGCCCATGATGCACAGATACACGCCTGGGGCATAAATACCCCGGCGAAAAGCGCAATCCCCTCGAGGACGCGTTCATTACGGCGGGCGACCGGTATCCCGGTCGCCCGCCAAATGCCGAGTACCAACGCCGAACATTATGGAACAATTTCTCCAACAGCTTTTGAACGGCCTGGCCGTGGGCGGCATCTATGCGCTTGTGGCGCTGGGCTACACCATGGTGTATGGCGTGCTCAAGCTCATCAACTTTGCCCACGGCGACCTGTTTACCATTGGCGCCTATCTGGGGCTTACCCTGCTTGTCAGCTGCAATATGGCGGGCGCGCTCAATCCCTTTTTGGCTGTAGCCGCCGTTTTTGTCATGGTGGCCCTGCTTGTGGCGATTATTGGCTTTTTGCTTGAGCGCACGGCATATCGCCCGCTGCGCAACGCCAACCGCCTCTCGGCTGTGGTTTCCGCCCTTGGCGCATCCATATTTTTCCAAAACGCGGTCATGCTGATCTACGGCGCGCGCTTTTACGTTTACCCCGACTATCTGCGCCCCAACTTTACGGTGAGGATGCTTGGCCTTGAAGTGCCCGGCGTGCGCCTGCTGGTTATCGCGGCCAGCGTTGTGCTGATGCTCGGCCTCTGGGCCTTTATCCAGCGCACCCGCACAGGCGCGGCCATTCGTGCCGTGGCCATCGACCCCGGCGCTGCGCAGCTTATGGGCATCAATGTTGACCGCATCATCTCGCTAGTCTTTCTTATCGGCCCCGGCCTTGGCGGCGCGGCGGGTCTGATGGTGGGCATCTATTACGGGCAGATCGACTTTACGATGGGCTGGTCTTACGGCCTCAAGGCCTTTACAGCCGCCATCCTGGGCGGCATCGGCAACATCCCCGGCGCCATGCTGGGCGGGCTTTTGCTCGGCGTTATCGAAGCCCTGGCCGCAGGTTACATAGCCATTGCCTGGAAGGATGCCATCGCCTTTCTGGTGCTCATTCTCATTCTGATTATCCGACCCACTGGCATTCTGGGCGAGCGCACGGCGGACAAACTATGAAAAAACTTCCGTGCAATTTTGCCGTGTATGCGGCTGCGGGCCTTTTTTTGTGCGCTCTGCCGCTCTTTTGCAATGCCTACTGGCTTGACGTGTGCGTGAGCATTGGCCTCTACGCCCTGCTGGCCCTTTCGCTCAATGTTATTCTGGGGCAGGCGGGCATATTCCACATGGGGCACGCCGCCTTTTTTGCGGTGGGCGCATACACCACCGCCATTCTCAACACTGTCTGCCACTGGCCCGTGCTGTGGGTCATGCCGCTCTCCGGCGCGGCGGCGGCTATTTTCGCCCTTATTGTGGCCCGCCCCATCATCCACCTGCGCGGCGACTATCTGCTGATCGTCACCATCGGCATTGTGGAAATAGTGCGCATTGCGCTTATTAACGATGTTTTCGGCCTCACGGGCGGCGCCAACGGCATTTTCGGCATCAGTCGCCCCATGTTTTTTGGCTTCAAGATCGTCAAAAGCATGCAGTTCTATTTTCTGGTCTGGGGCATGGTGGGCGTGAGCCTGCTGCTGTTCTACGGCCTGTGGCATTCCCGCTTTGGCCGCGCGCTGAACTTCATCAAGGAAGACGACGTGGCAGCGGAAGGCTGCGGGGTCAACGTCACCCATTACAAGCTGGCGGCCTTTGTACTGGGCGCTTTCTGGGCTGGCATGGCTGGCACGCTCTATGCCGCAAAAATGACGACCATTGCTCCGGAATCGTTCAACTTTATGGAATCAGTGATCATCTTTGCGGTGGTCATACTTTCCGGCGGCAGCCAGCTTGGCGTGCTTATCAGCGCTTTTCTGTTCATTGGCCTGCCCGAAGTGCTGCGCGAATTTTCCAATGCGCGCATGCTTATCTTCGGCCTTGCCATGATGGTCATGATGGTCTGGCGGCCCCAGGGACTGCTGCCCCCGAGGCAGCGGCGCTACAAGGTGGATGCGCCGCCAATGGCCGCCAGTGACGGGAGGCCCGCATGACCCTGCTGCGCCTTGAAGAAATGAGCAAGATGTTCGGCGGCCTGATTGCCCTGAACGATCTTACCTTTGACGTGGACGCTGGCAGCATTGTAGGCCTTATCGGCCCCAACGGCGCTGGCAAGACCACGGTATTCAACTGCATAACCGGCAACTATACGCCGGAGTCGGGCCGCATCTTTTTTGACGGCAAATCCATTGCCGGACTGCGCCCGCACAAGGTGGTAGAACTGGGCATCGCCCGCACGTTCCAGACCATCCGCCTCTTCGGTCGCCTTTCTGTGCTGGAGAACGTGCTGGCCGGACGGCACTGCCGCATGAAATCCGGCCTGATATCATGCATGCTGCACACGCCGTGTCAACGCAAGGAAGAAAGAGCCGCCGTTGCCCGCTGCATGGAAGAGCTGGAATTTGTGGGTCTTGCCGATCGCTATACCGAGGGCGCAGGCGGCCTTTCTTACGGCAACCAGCGTTTGCTTGAGGTAGCCCGCGCCCTGGCCTCCGACCCGCGCCTCGTGATTCTGGACGAACCCGCAGGCGGCATGAACGATCAGGAGACCGCCGCGCTGGTGCACACCATCCGGGCCATCCGCGACAGGGGTATTACCGTGCTGCTCATCGAGCACGACATGCGCCTGGTGATGAAAATTTGCGAAAAACTGGTGGTGCTGGAACACGGCACCATGATTGCCCAGGGCAAGCCCGAAGACGTGCGGCAGGATCCCGCCGTCATCGAGGCCTATCTGGGCGCAGACGACGAAAAGTGGTAAGCCATGTCCCTGTTGCAATTGTCTAATGTGCGCGTGCGCTACGGCAGTGTTGAAGTGCTGCACGGCATCGACCTGAGAGTGGACGAAGGCGAAATCGTCACCATTCTCGGGGCCAACGGTGCGGGCAAAAGCACCACCTTGCTGTCCATCAGCGGGCTGGTGCGCCCCTTTGAAGGCGAAATCCTTTTTGAAGGACAAAACCTGCTGCGCCTGCCGAGCCACAAGGTCGTGGGCCTTGGCATTGCCCAGTCGCCCGAAGGGCGGCGCGTTTTCGGCATTATGAGCGTGCTGGAAAATCTGCGCCTCGGGGCATTCTGCATCGAAGACAAAGCCCGCCGCGAGCGCACGCTGGAATGGATTTTTGATCTTTTTCCGCGTTTGCACGAACGCAAGGATCAGCTCGCGGGTACGCTTTCCGGCGGTGAACAGCAAATGCTCGCCATAGGCCGTGCCCTCATGGCCGAGCCGCGCCTTCTGCTGCTGGATGAACCTTCGCTGGGCCTTGCTCCGCTGCTGGTACGCTCCATCTTTGAAACCGTGCGGGCCATCAACAAGAAAGGCGTGACGGTGCTGCTGGTGGAACAAAACGCCCGTGCGGCGCTGAAGCTTGCCACGCGCGGCTATGTGCTTGAAGTGGGCAGCGTTGTCATGGAAGACCGCGCCGAGAACCTCCTTGCCAATGCCAGCGTGCGCGAGGCATATCTGGGTGGCTAGGCCAGACGGAACGGCTGCTTTTTTACAAGCGTCCGCAATAGTGCGAGGTTTCCGCGTCGCAACCCGGCTGAAAATTTTTTCACTTCTTTTACTTGACAGAAAATTGCTTTCAACTATATTTTTCCATTCCAACGCGGCGGCATTCCGCCGTTATTTTAGCAATACGGCGCTGCTGCGCATGGAGGTTTTGCTATGACCCCTCTGGAAAAAGCCACCAAAACCGCTGAAGGCGTGGTGGTCAACGGTTTTGTTCTTTCCCCGGTGGTTGAACAGTGTTCTGGCTGCGACCGCTTGCGCGAATTTGAAGGCGAACAGTTCTGCTCCAGCTACCCTGTCCCTGCCAAGAAATGGTCTGCTGGGCGCTGCAACTTTGCCACGCACGTGAAGGCCTCTGTTGCCGCTGCCGCAAAGGTCAACCCTTTGAAGGCGTCCAAGCGCGCCGCCAAGGGTGGCCGCTAGGCCAACCAGGCTTACATCGGTTCCGACATGCCGCTGGCGGTCAGTTTGCGATTTTATCGCAACAGGCCGGTACAACAACGGTCATGCCGGGGCTGAAGACTTTTTCAAGGGGCTGCGCGAGCAGCCTCTTGCGCGTTGTAACGCCATACGGGAAACCCCATGTTCAAGACACTCGACACCTTGTTGCGCGGGCTGGCCGGGCGGGAAGACCGCGTTGCGGAGCTTCAGGCCGTACTTACGGCATGCCAGGCCCTTGGCCCGGACAACGGCGGCCAGGGCGAAATGGAAAAGGTGCGCTGCATCACCAACTGGCTCAAGGCCTGCGGTGTAACCGCCCTTTCACGCGTTGACGCGCCGGACCCGCGCGTTACCGATGGTCAGCGTCCCAACCTAGTGGCCCGCATCCCCGGCAAAAGCAGCCACACCCTGTGGCTGTTTGGACATACGGACGTGGTGCCCCCGGGCGACCTCACCGCCTGGACCAGCAATCCATGGCAGGTGCGTCGCGAAGGTGATTTTCTGTACGGGCGCGGCGTGGAAGACAACCAGCAGGCCATAGTCAGCATGTTGTTGCTGGCGGAAGAAGTGCTCTCGCAGGGCATTACCCCCGAGCTTTCACTGGGTCTTGTTTTTATGGCTGACGAAGAAACCGGCAGCCTCTACGGCCTGGAGCATCTGCTCAATACTGCCCCGCACTTTTTTAATCCCGACGATCTCTACATCGTGCCGGACGCTGGTTCATCCAAGGGCGATGTCATCGAAATCGCAGAAAAAAGCCAACTCTGGCTCAAGGTGCAAACCACGGGCATCCAGTGCCACGGCTCCACACCGCAAAAGGGACGCAACGCCTTTCTGGCAGGAGCGGACATGGCCCTCTCATGCCATAATGCCCTGCGCTCCGCCTTTGCCGATGCCAATCCCCTGTTTGACCCGCCCTATTCCACCTTTGTGCCGGGCAAGCACGAAGCCAATGTGCCGAACATCAACACCGTTCCCGGCAATGATGTTTTTTACATTGACTGCCGCCTCCTGCCCCATGTGGATATGGACAACGTGCTTGCAAAAATGCGCGAAGTGGCCGCCGAAGTGGCGGAAAAGCACACCGTGCAGATACAGGTGAGCGTGGTGCAGCGGCAGGATGCCACGGCCATACCGCAAACAGGCACCGTCGTTACAGCGCTCAAGGCCGCCATCGCACGCATTTACGGCGTTCAGGCGCAGGCCGTGGGTATAGGCGGGGCAACCGTTGCTGCATTTTTGCGGCAAAAGGGCCTGCCCGCCGCCGTTTGGGGCTGCCTTGAAAACACCTGCCACCAACCGGACGAGCGCTCCTCCATCACCGCTACCATCAAGGATTCGCAGGTGTTTGCCCACATCCTCATGCACGCAGCCCATGTCTGATTCCATATTTGACTGCATTGTCGCCGGCGGCGGGCACGCTGGTAGCGAAGCCGCCGTGGCCCTCGCCCGCATGGGGCACAGTGTGCTGCTCGTCAGCGGCAACCTCGACCGGCTGGGCTACCTCTCGTGCAACCCCGCCATCGGCGGCCTGGCCAAGGGCCATATGGTGCGCGAAATTGACGCCCTTGGCGGCATGATGGGCCTGTGGGCCGATGCCGCGGGCATACAGTTTCGCGTGCTGAACATGAGCAAGGGGCCTGCGGTGCGGGCCACACGCGCCCAGATCGACCGCGAGGCCTACCAGCGCGTGCTCAAAAAAACGCTCTACAACACGCCTGGCCTGCGCATCTGGCAGGATTCCGTGGTGGACGTGACCACTGATGACGGCCGCGTCACGGGTGTGCGCACAGCCCAGGGGCTGACCTTTGCAGCGCGCCACGTGCTGCTGACCACGGGCACCTTTCTGGACGGGCGCATCCACATGGGCCTCACCAATCTGCCCGGCGGCCGCCTGGGCGATGCTCCGGCGCTGGGCCTTTCAAACAGCCTGCGCAGCCTCGGCCTGACCCTCGGCCGTCTGAAAACCGGCACCACGCCCCGCATTCTCAAATCATCCATCGACTATTCGCAGCTTGAGGAACAGCCGGGCGACACGCCGCCTCCGGGCTTCAGCTTTCACGGCCCCGGCCCGGCTCTGGAACAGGTGTCGTGCCATGTGACGTGGACAAACGAACGCGCGCACGAAATCATTCGCAGCGGTTTTGACCGCTCGCCCATGTTCACGGGCGTCATCAAGGGCACTGGCGCGCGCTACTGCCCTTCCATTGAAGACAAGGTGGCCCGTTTCCCCCACCGGGAGCGGCACCAGATTTTTCTGGAGCCGGAGGGCCTCAACAGCGCGGAGGTGTATGCCAACGGCATTCCCACCAGCCTGCCCCTCGATGTGCAGCTCGACATGGTTCACGCCCTCAAAGGGCTGGAAAACGCCGTGGTGCTGCGTCCCGGTTACGCCATTGAATACGACTACGCCAACCCCATCCAGTTGCGGCCCACCCTTGAAACCAAGGCCGTGCCGGGATTGTGGCTTGCGGGGCAGATCAACGGCACGTCCGGCTACGAAGAAGCCGCAGCACAGGGTCTGTGGGCCGCGCTGAACATCTCGTGCGCCATGCGTGGTCTTGCCCCCTTTGTGCCGGGGCGGGATCAGGCCTATATGGCTGTGCTTGTTGATGATCTTGTGACGCTCGGCACTCAGGAACCCTACCGCATGTTCACCTCGCGCGCGGAGCACAGGCTGCTGCTGCGCGAAGACAACGCCGACACGCGGCTGACCCGTATTGGCCGTGAACTTGGCCTTGTGAGTGACGAACAGTGGCGCGCGTTTTGCATAAAACAGGAAGCCGCCGAACGTTTCAGGGAATATCTGGGCAAAAAACGCATACCCGGCCACAAGTTGCCCGAGGATGCGCCCGAGGCCCAGTTGCCTGTGGGCAAGACGCTGGCAGAAGCCCTGAAACGCCCGGATGTTGACCTGGACTCGCTTGAAGCCATGCTGACCGCGACCCAACACGAAGCGCTGGCCGAGACCGGGGCTGATCTGGCTGCTGCCAGAGCTGCGGCCGGAACCGGCGCCTGTGAGAGCGTACAGACAGAAATCAAGTATGAGGGCTATCTGGCGCGGCAGCGCGAACTTATCGCCCGTTCGGCCAAGCTTGAGGCAACGGCCTTGCCCCCGCAACTCGATTATGCCAAAGTAGCTGGGTTATCCCATGAAGTGGTCGAAAAACTGGACAGGGTGCGACCTTGCAGCCTTGGGCAGGCCGGACGAATATCCGGCGTAACCCCTGCGGCGGTTGCATGCCTGGAGGTTCACCTCCACAAACTTGGATTGCTGCGCCCTGAAAAATACCACAATGGCGCTGCTGCATCCCCGCAGTGAGGGATGACGCCACACAACTGTTGACACCGGTGAATCTATGACGGGCACCCAACTCCTTATTGTTGTCGGCATTCTGCTTGCGGCGCTTTGCGCCACGCTCGTCTCGGTCAAAGGCCGGTTGCAGAGCATGCGCCACGCGGCAAAGCGTGCGGAGATCATCCGCCGCATGCTTGAAACCGCGCAGGAACAGAACGAAATATTCGACCTTAATGTTGAGGAACTCCACAACAGCAAGGGGATGGCAGGCACTCTCGCCAAAATCCTTTCCTCGCAGCTTGAGATGGAAGTTCTTTCCTATGTATCGCGCGAGCTTGAAGGCACCCCGGTGGAAGTATTCTTTCGCGCCACCCTGCCCGAAGGCCCTTCCTTTTTCAAATTCCAGGCACAGATTCAGCAGGTAAAGGGCGCGTACGACAAATCGCGCCTTCTCCTTTCCATGCCCAAGGATATAGACGCTGGGCAAAAGCGCCATTTCATCCGCGTTAAACCGCCCAAGGATCTGGTGCGCGTTATCGGCGTGTGGGAGATGGATCCCGCCAAGCCCATGCCCCGCAACACGGCAGAAATTGGCAGGCCCCTGCTGCATTATAAATCCGGCATGGAAAACGAGCTTGTGCAGGTGGCCGACATTTCCGCCACAGGCATGGCCCTGCGCTTTCCCGCTGAATCGCTGGAAGACAAGCCAGTTGACCTCGACAAAGGTTCCCAGTTACTTTGTCTCATCATCTATCAGATGAGCAAGGAAGACCGCGTGGTCACATTCTGGTGCACCTGTGACGTGCTCAATATCCGCATGCAGAAAGAGCCCACCCCGGCCCTGGTTCTGGGAACAGAATTCAGCAACTGGGCGGTTCTGGAACAGGGCAAGGCCGACATCAACTGGTTCCACAGCACCCCCAAAAGCGGTGTTTCGCCCATTACCCAGTGGGTGATGCAGATGGATATCCAGCAGCGCAAGCTGACTGGCTAGATCAAACTATCTTTGAATAACGTGCTGCCTGGGTCGGATTTTGAAATCATCCGCTCAAGGCAGGAAAATTCTGCCGTGGCGGTTGCACCGCAGGCAAACGCGCGCGGCGCGTAGTGAGTACGCCAACCTAGGAGGTTATTTTGGACGGCGGCACGGAAGGTCACAGTACCATCTGGTCGCGCCTGAGCAGACTGTTCGGGCACGACGATCAGGAATCTCTCGAAAAAGCCATTCTGGAAGCACGAGCCGACGGCGAGGTGGAACCCTACGAGGAATCCATGCTCCTTGGCATCCTGCGCTTCAACGATCTTCAGGTGCAGGACACCATGATCCCCCGCACCGATATAGACTGCGTTCCCGATGATATGCCGCTTCAGGAAGTGGCGCGCATCATTGTGCGTTCTGGTCATTCGCGCATTCCCGTATACAAGGACACCCGCGACAACATCGTGGGCATTCTCCACGCCAAGGATGTTCTCAGCAGCCTGCTGGATCAGGGGGAACACGCCCCCGCCGTTTCGCGGGTCATGCGGGAGCCTTTCTTTGTGCCCGAGACCAAGTCCATCCGCACTCTGCTTCAGGAATTTCGCGCCCGCAAGCAGCACATTGCCATTGCGCTTGACGAATACGGCGGCACATCCGGCCTTATCACCATTGAAGACGTGCTGGAAGAAATTGTGGGTGATATTGAAGACGAACACGATGCCCCGCGTCAGGAAGACATCCGCCCCCTCGGCGAAAATGTCTATGAACTCACAGGCCGCGCCCTGCTGGAAGACCTTGAAGATATGGGCGTTGATCTGGATTCGGACGAGGTGGACACCATCGGCGGCTACCTGAGCATGGAGGCTGGGCACGTTCCCGGCCCCGGCGAGCGCTTTACCCTGCGCGGCTGGGCCTTTACCGTGCTCGAAGCTGACAGGAAACTCATTATCCGCCTGCGCATGGAACCTGCTGACCACGCCGCGGCCGCTCCGGCCACGGAAGAGGAAGAAGCGGCAAAAGCATGAAGCTGTTCCGTCCTGAAGCGCCGGGGGCCACGCAGCGCGGCTGGGTTTTGTGCCTTGCTGCCGCACTAGGTCTGTGGCTGGGCTTTCCCAACGATCTTATCAGCTTTCCTCCACTGGTGCTCCTGTGGCCTGTGGCGCTGGCATTGCTTGGCCGGGAGGCCGCAAGCCGCGCCATTGCCTTGCGCATGGGCTGGATCGGCACCATTGCTGGCGGCATGGCCGCGCTCTACTGGCTCACCCTGCCCGTGCACAACGTGGGCGGCCTGCACTGGCTGCTGGCCGTACCCTGCGCGCTGTTCATCGTAACCTGCATTGGTAGTGCTGGCGGCCTGTTTGCCCTGGCGGCCCACATGTTCCGCCACCGGCCCGCCTGGGTGCAGGCCGTGCTGCTTGGCCTCTTGTGGTATCTGCTTGAGGCGGTCTATGCCCTTGCTCTGGGCTTTCCCTGGCTGGACATGGCCGGGGCTTTGTCCCCCTGGCCCATACTGGTGCAGGCTGCGGACACGGTGGGCGGCTACGCCCTTACTGGCCTTTGGAGCATGGCGGCCCTGCTGTGCTGCCTTGCCTTTGCCTGCGGGCCACGGCGCTTCTGCCCCAACCGCGCAAGCCTGATCCCCGGCCTTTTGCTCACGGCGGCCCTGCTGTGCTACGGAGGCTGGCGGCTTTACGCCAACCCGATTGTCACTGAACCCACCGGGCCGGATAGCGTGGATGTGCTTTATGTGGAAGGCAATGTTGACCAGAACCAAAAATGGGTTCCAGCCTTTCAGCGACAAACGGTGGATCTGTATCTGGGCCTGACGTATCAGGGCCTTGCGCAAAAACCCGATGCCCGCCCACTCATCGTGTGGCCGGAAACAGCCATGCCTTTCTTTTTTGAGGTCAATGCCCTGCATGCCCCGCGCATCCGCGAGCTGGCGGCCCGCAGCGGCAGCCCGGTGCTGTTTGGCGCGCCGGGCATCGAGCGCCACCCCGGCAAAAAAGATCCCGATGTTTTCAACCGGGCCTTTTTGCTGAACCCCAAGGGCGATACGGTGGGGTATTACGACAAGGAACATCTGGTTCCCTTTGGCGAATATCTGCCGGAATGGCTCAACTGGGGATTTCTGGAGGCATTGCTGCAAGGGGTTGGCGTGTACCAGACTGGCACCGCTGTCGCCCCGCTGCGGCAGGACAATCTTGCTCTGGGAATGCTCATCTGCTATGAGGGAATATTCCCGTGGCTTGCCCAAAACCGCGTGGCGGATGGGGCGAATATTCTTGTAGATATCAGCAATGACGGCTGGTTTGGCAACACTCCGGCGGCACGGCAGCATCTCTACCTCACTGCCCTGCGGGCCGTCGAGCAGAACCGCTGGATATTGCGCGGCACCAACACTGGCATTTCTGTTGTGGTGGATCCGCGCGCCCGGCTGACCATGCACGGAGGACAGTTCAAGGCTCAGGCCGTCTGGGGCAAGGCGGCGCTTGTAACTGCGCCAAGCCTGTTCCACAGCATTTCGCCCTGGCTTATGCCCGGGGCTGCCCTGGTGTTTCTGGCTCTGCTGCTGCTCGGCCCCGGCGGCAGGTTTGCAAAAAATCGCGACAAAGCCGCCAACTGTTCCTGATTTTTTCGGCCCTGACGCAGTCAGCGCTGCGCGCTGGGGAGGTGTGATCCTCCCGCTTGCGCCCGCTTACGCCTCAGGGCATTCACCTTAACCCCCATAGTATCCACAATGTTGCAACTCAGTGATCTGCGCGCCGCATGCCAGCCCCTTTCCCAACGTTTCGCCACCCTCTGGGGGCGTCTTTGACGTTGCCGCCAGCCAGAAGCGCCTGCAGGACATCGAACACGAAATTTCCCGCCCCGGCGCATGGGACAATCCCGAAGCACTGACCCCTATTTTGCAGGAAAAGCGGCGTCTTGAAGAAGAAATCGAGCGTCTCAGCCGCCTCAAAACCTGCCACGACGACATGAACGAGTGGCTGGCCCTGGCCACTGAAAGCGAAGACCCCGAAGCTCTGGAATCCCTTGATCAGCAGAACCGCGATCTTGCGGCCCTGCTGGACGAAACCGAGCTTGTCATGCTGCTTTCCGGCGAGGAGGACAATCAGGACGCCATCCTGGAAATCCACCCCGGCGCTGGCGGCACAGAGTCGCAGGACTGGGCCGAAATGCTGCTGCGCATGTACACCCGCTGGGCCGCGCGCCACAAGTACACAGTGGAAGAGCTGGACTACCTGCCGGGCGACGAGGCGGGCGTTAAAAGCGTTACCCTGCGCATTGCCGGGCCGCATGCCTTTGGCTTTCTCAAGAGCGAGCGCGGCATCCACCGTCTTATCCGCATTTCGCCTTTTGATTCATCGGGCCGCCGCCACACCTCCTTTGCATCTGTGGACGTGATCCCTGACGTGGGCAACGATATTGAGCTGGACATCAAGGAATCCGACATCCGCGTGGACATTTTCCGCTCCAGCGGCCCCGGCGGGCAAAGCGTCAACACCACGAGTTCGGCCGTGCGCGTGACCCACATTCCCACAGGCGTTACCGCCCAATGCCAGAACGAAAAATCGCAGCACCACAACAAGGATACGGCCATGCGCGTATTGCGCGCCCGCCTGTACAACATAGAGCTGCAAAAACGCGATGCGGAACGGCAGGCGGAATACGCTGGCAAGGACGCCATAGCCTTTGGCAGCCAGATCCGCACGTACACATTGCAGCCTTACAGGCTGGTCAAGGATCACCGCACCGGCTCTGAAGCCGGAGATGTGGAAGGCGTTTTGAACGGTCAGATCGACCAGTTCCAACACGATTACCTGCTGCACCGACATGAGCAACAACGCTGATTTTGACGCCCTTGCCAACGAGCTGCTTGCCTTGCGGCAGGCAGACGGTGCAGCTTCGCGCAACAGCGGCGAATCTGTGCTGGTGGCCCGACTGTTGCCGGGTTTCAACGTTGGCAGGTGGCAGGAATTTTTGCGCTGCTACCCCACGGGGCGCTGGTGCGCCCTGCCAGCAGGCCCCGGCCTTTTGCCGGAACTTGGCGGCGGCCCCAGCAATGCCCCCGGTCACCTTGCCCACCTGCTCATGGCCGAAATGTTTACAGTGCAGATAAACCGCGAGCTGTTGCGCCTTTCCCGTACCGGGGGCGAGTTGGCGTTGATTGAAGCGGTTATTTTGGACAAGGCGCATCTGGACGAGGCCTCGGTGCTGGCGCTGGAAACGCTGCTTGTGGACTGCCTGCGGCAGTGCCGCGAGGAATGCGATACTCTTGGCTGTACCGGCCTTGGGCGCTTTGCCCTGCTCCTGCCCGGCGTCAGCGTGCTGCGCGCACGCCTGATGGCCGAGCAGATACAAAAGATCTTTGCTGTCCGGGCAGCGGAAATTCCCATTGCCAGCAAGGGCAGGCATGCGGCAAAGGCCAATTGCGCCATAGGCATAGCCTGCGCCGATCAGGGGGGCAGACCTACCCCCGAGGCACTGATGGGCAAGGCCGCAGAGGCCACGGACGAGGCACTGGCCCAAAAACACGGGCACATTTGCATAGCGGGTGGTGCAGCCCTTGACGCCAGAACCACTCTTGTACATTCCAGCGAAAAACGATTTCTCTTCTTTGGGGGAAACTGATGGCGAATACGACATTGAGCGTTGCCCTGCTGAGCGGCAAAGGCGGGGTGGGCAAAACAAACATGTCGCTCAATATAGCCTGCGCCCTGCACCAGCAGGGATTTAAAACCCTGTTGATGGACTGCGATCTGGGCCTCGCGAATCTAGACGTGCTGCTGGGCATTACACCCGAAGGCAACCTTCAGACCGCCCTTCTGGGCGAAGCCGATGTATCGGACGTGCTCTGCCAGATTGATGGCGAGGACTTTGCCGTGCTGCCCGCAGCGTCAGGCGTGCCGGAACTGACCGAGCTGCAGCCCGACGCGCGCGACCTGTTGCTCTCCCGGCTGGAACCTGTGCTGCACAAATATGACTTTGTCTTTATGGACATCGGTGCGGGCATTTCCGGAACGGTGCAGACCTTTGCCGCCATGGCCTCGGTGCGCATTGTTGTCATCACGCCCGAGCCAACGTCCCTGACAGACAGCTATGCCCTCATCAAGGTGCTCAACAGCCGTTACGGCCTGCGCGATTTCATGGTGCTGGTCAATCAGGCAACCTCGCAGGCCGAGGCGAAATCTTCATTCGACAAACTTTCCGGCGCGTGCAAACATTTTCTGCACATAGAGCCTGTTTTGCTGGGGCATGTGCGTTCCGACAAAAAATTGCCAGAGGCAGTCTGCCTGCAAAAGCCGCTGATGATGCACTCTCCGGGCAGCCCCGCTGCGCTGGATTTGCAGAATATGGCCTCGCGCTTGCAGCGCATCAGGCTGGGAATGCTTGACTGGCTTGGCTCGCGCAACATTTTGCAGCCTGTTCCGGTTCAGGACTAGATTTTTTGTCAAACTGTTTACCTTGTCTGAGAAAAGGTATAGGGTTGAATTACTAATAAATGTCCGATGTTGTCGCCCTGTCGGGCAAACTTGTAACGCGGTCACGGAGGCATGATGAACAAGAGCGAGCTTATCAAGGCACTGGCCGACGAAACCAACATCCCTCTGGACGACGCGTCGT
The DNA here is from genome assembly GCF_019422935.1 of Desulfovibrio sp. NCBI lineage: Bacteria > Pseudomonadati > Thermodesulfobacteriota > Desulfovibrionia > Desulfovibrionales > Desulfovibrionaceae > Desulfovibrio > Desulfovibrio sp. The sequence goes on from NZ_JAHZCJ010000008.1 coordinate 65,213, forward strand.
TGGTGGTCAACACCTTCTTCGACGCAATGAAAAAATCTCTGCTTTCCGGAGAGCGTATTGAAATACGCGGCTTCGGCAGCTTCAAAATCAAGGAGTACGAAGGCTACGCCGGCCGTAATCCTAAAACCGGCGAAAGCGTCGTTGTTGAATCGAAACGCCTGCCTTTTTTCCGAGCGGGCAAGGAATTGAAAGAATTTATCAATCAGTAAGGCTGTAACGCGCTGCCGAACCTGAGGCCCGTGCGGGGCCGCCTGCCTGCGAGGGTCAAACCTTCGCGCGGGCTTTTGTTCGCTTTTTGCTGCGCGCTGACACACAGGAGTCTGTAATGCAATTTTCAGGTGCATTGACCGCGCTTGTAACTCCGTTCAAGAACAACGCTCTGGACGAAGAAGCATACCGCGCATTTATTGAACACCAGATCAGTGAAGGCATTCACGGTCTGGTTCCCTGCGGCACCACGGGCGAATCCGCCACCCTGACCCACGAAGAACACGAAAGGGTCATTGAAATATGCATAGATCAGGTCAAGGGCCGTGTTCCGGTTCTGGCGGGCGCGGGTTCCAACAATACCATGGAAGCCATCCGCCTGACCAAGTTTGCGCAAAAGGCCGGGGCCGACGGCGCACTGCTCATCACGCCCTATTACAACAAGCCCACCCAGGAAGGCCTGTACCAGCACTTCAAGGCCATTGCCCAGGCTGTGGATATGCCCCTGGTGCCCTACAACGTTCCGGGACGCACCGGTTGCAATCTGCTGCCCGCCACTCTGGCCCGTATGGCGCACGACTTCCCCAACATTGTGGGCGTCAAGGAAGCCACCGGCGACCTGATTCAGGGCAGCCGCGTGCTTGAAAGCTGCCCCGAGAACTTCAGCGTTCTCTCCGGCGACGACTTTACCGCTCTGCCCCTCATGGCGCTTGGCGGCAAGGGTGTCATCTCCGTTACCTCCAACATTGTGCCTGGCCGCGTGGCAGCCATGTGCAATGCCTTCAACAAGGGCGACCTCAAGGAAGCGGCGCGCATCCATCATGCGCTCTTTCCCCTGCACGATGCCCTGTTCTTTGAGAGCAATCCCATTCCGGCCAAGACAGCGCTTGCGCTCATGGGCCGCATGGAAGCGGAAATCCGCCTGCCCCTGTGCCCCATGGCCGAAGGCACCAAGCAAAAGCTTATTGAAGTGCTGCGCCAGCAGAACCTCATCTAGCATTGCTGCAGCAAATATGGCAAAGCCCCCGAACCTCGCAGGTTCGGGGGCTTTTGCGTTCAAGCTGCAATAACAATCTGATATCAGGCGCGGTCTTCAGGGCCAGCGGTATCGTCTGCCGCATCGTCCGCGTCCGCATGCATGGCGGAAACAGACGATGCTCCGGACGTGGAGTCAACAATACCGGCTGACTGGACAGCGCCGCCTGTGCGCGCCCCTTCGCCGCGTTCCTCACTCTTGTGTTTCACGCTTTCACCCTGGCTGATAAAGTATACCTGCTCCGCAATGTTGATGGAGCGCCGCCATACGCGCGTGAGCGAGCGGGTCACAAGGATGATATGCATGGCCTGATAGGGATCCAGGCTGGAATCAGGGTCAGAAAGGCTTTCCATAATCTGCTGGATGATGCGCACTTCGCTTTGCACAGCTTCTTCATCGCCGCGCAGCATGTGCAGGGCGTCTTGTGCATTGTTTTCGCGGAACACGCGCACGGCGCGGTCAAAAGCCTCGCTGGCCTTGTAGTACATTTCGCGCACATGGGGGATCACCCCAAAGCCGGGCTTGTCCTGCATCAAAATAGCCTGCTCGGCCATGCTCACCGCCTCGTCGCCAATGCGCTCAAGGTCAACCACCATGCGCAGAGCGCTGACCACAAAGCGCAGATCTCCGGCAACGGGCTGGGTGCGGGCAAGCAGTTGCAGGGCCATCTCGTCAATTTCATTTTCCAGAGCGTCAATGGCGGCATCGTTTTCAATGACCGATGCGGCCCGGCCCGGATCACCAGCCGCCATGGCCTTGCCGGCGTCTTCCAGGGCAATGCCCACGCTGGCGCACATGACCAGCAGCCGGGTGCGCAGTGATACGAGCAGTTGTTGTAAATAATTGGCCTGTTGCTGCATGATCGTTCTCCCGGAACAATTACGCTTGAATGTGAACTGCCCTGCGCTCAATGACGCGCTGGCAGCGCTTGAACATGACGTCCTGACGGCTGCAAGAGCAGGCGATTAGCCAAAACGGCCTGTAATATAATCTTCCGTCTGCTTTTTTGCCGGTCTGGTGAACATGACATCCGTGGCGTTGTGTTCAATGAGCCTGCCCATGTAAAAAAATGCCGTGTAGTCAGAAACGCGGGCCGCCTGTTGCATGTTGTGCGTAACAATGATGATGGAAAGTGATTCGCGCAATTCACGGATGCTTTCTTCAATCTTTTGCGTGGCGATGGGATCAAGGGCGCTGGCGGGTTCGTCCATGAGCAGCACCTCCGGCTCCACTGCCAGGGCACGGGCAATGCACAGGCGCTGCTGCTGCCCGCCGGAAAGCCCAAGCGCCGGGCTTTGCAGGCGGTCTTTGACTTCTTCAAAAATGGCGGCCCTGCGCAGGGAAAGCTCCACTTTTTCGGCAATCAGGCTTTCGTCCCGCAGGCCATTGACGCGCAGGCCGTAGGCCACGTTTTCATAAATGGTTTTGGGGAAAGGATTGGGCTTCTGAAACACCATGCCCACACGGCAGCGCAGCGAAACCACATCCGTATCCGGACGGTTCACATCCTGCCCATCCAGAATAATTTCGCCTTCAACGCGCGCTCCGGGAACAAGATCGTTCATGCGGTTCAGACAGCGCAAAAAGGTTGATTTGCCACAGCCCGAGGGGCCAATCAGGGCCGTGACCCTGCGCGGCTCAAAATTCAGGCTTACTTCGTGCAGGGCCTTGTTTTGCCCGTAGTATACACTGACGTTGCGTGCCAGCAGATGCTCGTTCATGAAAGTGCCGCTCCGTAAACGGAAGATAGGGTGAAAACAAGGGCCGTGCTGCCGTCCTGCGCCGGGCTTTCCGCCCGGATGCGGCCACCGTGCCTTTCAACAATATGCTTGCAGATGGCCAGCCCAAGACCGGTAGTTGCCTGGCCCCTGTGCCGCTCCACCTGATAAAAGCGTTCAAAAATGCGCTCCAGATCGGCCTTGGGAATACCGGGGCCGTCATCCACCACGCGAAAGACCACATCCGGGCCGCTCACACGCGCGCTGATGCGCACATCGCCGCCTTCCGGCGCGTAACGGCCCGCATTTTCAATAAGATTTCTGAAAACCTGGGCCAGATGCGGCTGGCTTGCCATCACACGGCAGTCTTCGGGGATATCCACAACCACCGAGCACTTGCGGCGCTCAAGCACTTCGCGACACATGCCCGTGGCCTGCGATACGGCATCGCGGGGATCTGTGGGACTGAGTTCCAGGCTGCCTGTCTTGCCCTCAAGCCGGGCAAGGGTGAGCAGATCGTCCACCATGCGGCTGAGGCAAACCCCATGTTTCAGAATGATTTCGCCAAAGCGGCGGCATTCGGGCGAGGCGTCCAGACTGATGAGGGTTTCGGCATAGCCCTGAATGGCCGTCAGCGGGGTGCGCAGCTCGTGCGACACATTGGCCACAAAATCGCGGCGCACGCGCTCCAGCCGCATAAGCTCTGTAATATCATGGAATACCGCCACCGCGCCCACGCCAGTCTGGCCCAGATGCTCAAGGCCGCAAGGGCGGGAAATGCATACCGACATAACCTGCCCGGACGAAAGCTCAAGTTGCAGATACCGCTGCTCGCGATTGAGCGTTGGCTCTTCGCCAGCGGCAGCTCCCTCGTGCCCCGCAGCGGGGGCCACGCTGGTTTGTGCAGCGTCTGCCTGGGCTGCGGCCGCAGAACCTTGAGCGGCGGATGTGGCCATGGCCGCATCCACCGCTGCTTGCAACTGCGGCGAAGGAATGACTTCCACCACCTGCGCGCCCAAGGCCGATGCCGCTGCAGGAAATTCACGAGCCAATGCTCGGTTACAGCGGCGGATGCGCCCATGCGGACCCAGCACCAACACGCCATCGCTCATGGTTTCCAGTATGCTTTCAAGCTGGGCTGTCTGCTCAGCAGCAGTGCGCACATGGTCTTCAATATTTTCGGCCATGCGGTTTACGGCTTCAGCCAGCGGGGCAAATTCCCTGCCGGGAATGCGCCGCAAACGCCGCTGAAAATTCCCCAATGAAATGGCTTCCACCACAGAGACCATCTGTGAAAGCGAATTGCGCAATGCACCTGAGAGCAGACCCGCCAGAATCAGAGAAAGCACCACTGTCACAATGCCTATTCTGGTGAATACGGCCACGCGGCTTTCAATTTCCTGTTGCAGGTTGTTCAGCGGCAAGGCAATGCGTAACAGCCGCTCGTCATTCACGCGCATCGAGGCATACGCCATATCCGTACCCAGCGTCCCGCTCGAGCGCACGGAATACCCCTGCCCGCCCTGCATGGCAGCCCGCACTTCCGGCCTGTCTGCATGGTTGTCGAGTTTGGAAACTGGCTGCGCGCCCGGCGCGGTGTCGGCCAGCACGTTACCGCTGTTGTCGAGGAGAGAAAGCCGTTCCTGCGGCATTTTCAGTATGGCTGCCAGATCGCGCAAGCCTTCAGGGCTTGCCCCTGCCTTGTCAAGAATGACAGCAGACAGCGCAGTTTCGCGCAACAACCTTTCGCGGGCCGCGTCAACCTGACTCTGCTCAAAGGAAGCCCTGCCGTAATAAACGGCGATTCCCGAAGCAATAAGCGCTGCGGCAAGCACGCTGCAAAAAATTCGTGTTCTGAAAGAAAGCATGGTTTTTCTCGCTCGTAACATGCTGTCGTGGGCAATTACATTTTGAAGATGTGAACCTCAAAACGATCAAACGATAACGCTGTTGGGCACCAGCCAAGGCGCACCGTCCTGCACCCGCCGCTGCGCTTTATTCCTTGATGCGGTAGCCAACGCCGCGCACAGTCTCCAGCATGGGAGCCGCCTCGCCCAGTTTGGCGCGTAGTCTGCGCACATGGGTATCCACAGTGCGGGCATAGCCTTCAAAGGAATAGCCCCACACGTTGTTGAGGAGCTGCTCCCGGGTGCGGACCGATCCGGCATGCCGCAGTAGGTCTTCAAGCAGGCGGAATTCCGTGGCCGTGAGACTCAACAGCTCGCCCTCCACTTCGGCGGAATGCGCCTCGGTGCGCAGGCGTATGCCGTGCCGTTCAAGCACTGGGCTTTCAACCTTGCGCCCGCCGCGCCGCAGCACAGCCTTGACGCGCAGCATCAGCTCGCGGACGCTAAAGGGTTTGACCACATAATCATCGGCACCAAGGCTCAGCCCCACCACCCTATCCACTTCTTCACCACGGGCGGTGAGCATGAGCACCGGGATATGCGAGGTCTCAGCCTGTGCTCCAAGACGGCGGCACACCTCAAATCCATCCACACCCGGCAACATCACATCAAGAAGCACCAGGTCGGGGGTATGCTGCCGGGCAAGGGCCAGGCCCTGAGTGCCATCGGCTGCTTCATGCACGGTGAATCCTTCGCGCTCAAGATTGAAACGCAAAAGTTCACGAATATCGGCTTCATCTTCAACTATCAGTATTTGCTGGCTCATATGTTTCACCTCTATGACGCAAACAGAGTACAGCGGCTTTGTGCGCCAAACTGATGGAGGGCATGTTACAATTGCGTGACGAAAAACATTTTAAATAATCTGCAATATTTCAGCATGTTAATTGCACATCTTGCAGCTTCACGCAGTCTTCTGCGTTTCGTCATATTTCTGTAACAGAGGCGGGCAAAAAGAGAAACGTACCGGGAAACGCCCCGGCACCAACACTAGAAACGAAGGAGAAAATCCATGTCTATCGGAAAACTGCTCGCCACTGCCCTCACGGTTCTGAGCCTCAGCGCTCCGGCCATGGCTGCCCAACAGGTCGTCATCAACGGTTCCACCACTGTGCTTCCTGTGGTTCAGAAAGCTGGCGAAGCCTTCATGGCCTCCCACCCCGATGTGGAACTGAGCATTTCCGGCGGCGGTTCCGGCAACGGCATTAAGGCCCTCATTGAAAAGCAGTGCGACATCGCCATGAGCTCGCGCGACATCAAGGAAAAGGAAGTTGAAGCCGCCAAGAAAAACGGCGTGACCCCCAACCGCGTTGTTGTTGCTATTGACGCCATCGTGCCTGTGGTCAACCCCGCCAACCCGGTTGCCGCCCTCACCACTGCCCAGCTGCGCGACATCTATGCCGGCAAGATCACCAACTGGAAGGAAATTGGCGGCCAGGACGGCAAGATCGTTGTCATCTCCCGCGATACGTCCTCCGGTACCTTTGAATGCTGGCAGGAACTTATCATGAAGGAAGAGCGCGTTAACCCCGCTGCTCTCATGCAGGCTTCCAACGGCGCCGTGGTGCAGGCCGTTTCCAAGAACAAGAACGCCTTGGGCTATGTTGGCCTTGGCTATCTCGACAAGTCCACCAAGGGCCTCAAGGTCAATGATGTGACCGCCACCGCCCAGACCGCCCTTTCCAAGCAGTGGCCCATCGCCCGCGAACTTTTTGTCTTCACCAACGGCACGCCTGCTGGCGGCGCCAAGGCCTTTGTGGATTACCTGCTGGATCCCGGCAAGGGCCAGAAGAACGTGCTTGAAGTGGGTTATGTGCCCCTGGGCAAGTAGGTAGACGGCTACCCGCGTTACACCCACAGCATCGGCGGAGCGGGAAGGCATGAGCCTCCCGCACCCGCCGGGGAGAAAGCGCAATGCGCTCCAGAGACATCAAGGAAAAAGCGGTGCGCGTCACCCTTACCACCATGGCAGGCAGTTCGCTGCTGGCCCTGGCTGGTATTGTCATTTTTCTCTTCATGGAAGGTCTGCCGCTTTTCAGCGAATACCCCTTCCTCAATTTTCTGTTTGGGCACCTCTGGTATCCCACTGAGGAACCGGGATTGTTCGGCATATTTCCCCTGCTGGTTGCCTCTCTGGCGGTGACGGTACTTTCGTCCCTGCTGGCGGTGCCCATGGGGGTGCTGACAGCGGTTTACCTGACGGAAATCGCCCACCCCAACGTGCGCCGCATCATCAAGCCCTTTGTGGAGCTGCTGGCGGCATTGCCCTCGGTTGTGCTGGGCTTTCTGGGCATGGTGGTGCTTGCGCCTTTCTTGCAGGATTTTCTGGACGCGGCCACAGGGCTGAATCTGCTCAATGCCTCGCTGGTGCTGGCGCTCATGAGCGTGCCGACCATCTGCTCCGTGTCTGAAGATGCCCTGTTCGGCGTGCCGCGCGACCTGCGCGAGGCCTCGCTGGCACTGGGCGCGACACGCTGGCAGACAACTGTGCGAGTGGTTATTCCTGCCGCTCTTTCGGGCATAGGCACGGCTGTGATGCTCGGCATGTCGCGCGCCATCGGTGAAACCATGGTAGTACTGATGGTTGCTGGCGGAGCGGGCATCATCCCCACCTCGCTGCTCGATCCGGTGCGGCCCATGCCTGCCAGTATTGCCGCCGAGATGGCGGAGGCCGCCTTCCGCAGCGAGCACTACCACGCGCTTTTTGCCATTGGCATTGTGCTCTTTTTCCTGACGCTGGCCTTCAATCTGGCCGCTGGCTACATAGCCGAGAAACACCGTCAGGTGGGAACCTCCAGCCTGTAAACGCACAGTGTTGCAAGGTTGCGCAGTATGACGCCAGTTCAGAACGAGGAAAAATCCATGTCAGCCACCAGCCGCCTTACCCCTGTTCCTTCCACCGGGCCGAGCATCAAACTCACACCGCGCCCCCTGGAAGCAGACCTCAAACACCACGATGCGGACGAACCGCCGCGCGAAGAAGGTGCGCGCCTGCAATTTGCCAGCGGCAAGGGCCGTGGGCAGTACCAGACATTCATGTTCTGGCTGCTGCGCGCCATTGCCGCCTGTAACGTGCTGGCACTGCTGGCCGTATGCGCTTTTTTGCTGCAAAACGGCTTGCCAGCCTTAAGCTGGTCTTTCCTGACCGAGGCCCCCAGGCAGATGATGACCAAGGGCGGCATATTCCCCTGTATCGTCGGCACGGCAATTCTGTCGCTGGGTTCACTCTTGCTGGCTTTTCCTCTGGGCGTGGCCTCCGCCGTGTACCTTAACGAATACGCCAAGCGCAACGCCTTTGCCCGCTTTGTGCGGCTGGGGGTCAACAACCTCGCGGGTGTGCCTTCTGTTGTTTTTGGCCTGTTCGGGCTATCGTTTTTTGTTACCTTCTGCGGATTTGGCGTAAGTATTGTTTCTGGGGTGCTCACCCTTGCGGTTCTGACGCTGCCGGTCATTATCGGCACGGCCGAGGAAGCGTTGCGCAACGTGCCGGACACATATCGTGAAGCTTCACTGGCTCTGGGCGCAACCAAATCGCAGACCATTGCCCGCGTTATTTTGCCAAGCGCGCTGCCCGGCATGCTCACGGGGGCCATTCTGGGCGTGGCGCGCGCCGCAGGTGAAACCGCAGCCATCATGTTTACAGCTTCGGTATTCTATATGCCCAAAGGGCCTGATTCCATATTCAGCCCGGTCATGGCGCTTCCCTACCATATGTATGTTCTTGCCACGGCAGGCACGGAAATCGACAAGACCCGCCCCCTGCAATACGGCACCGGCCTCGTGCTGCTCTTGCTGGTACTGGGAATGAACCTGCTTGCCATCATCCTGCGCGACAGATTGCAGAAGCGCCACTAGTTCTCATACCCTCCCTCCTCCAGACTCCAATACCCTCTCCCTCCCTCCTCTCTGTCAGAGCCCGCGAAAGCGGGCTCTGCTCGTATTGGGCTTGCCAAGAGGGTTAAAAGCAAGGGGTAAGCTGCTGCATGGCCGCACATCCAGCGGTGCGATTCGTCCATCTGCTGTAAGGACAAGCTGAGAGGTTGTCAGATCTATGAGAAGGCACGTAGGTTACGTATCAGCCTGCTGCGCTCCACTGCCGAACTGCTGCTGACAGCTTTGCGCGAGGCAGACGGCCAGAGCCATAGCTCAACAAACAGTCTTGGCACATACGCAAAAAAGGGAGGCCCGAAGGCCTCCCTTTGAATGCGTATCAAACCGTCCGCAGACGGTTGCGCTTGGATTAGAAGCTGTACGCGAAGGTAACCTGAGCCTTCCACATATCCTGCTTGCTGAACGAGCTGGGAGTGTTGGCCTTCTTCCAGGTGCTGTTGTCCATGCAGTTGACCAAGTAGTCCAGTTCCAGGTTCATTTCCAGGTTCTGGTAGATCTTGTAGGAGTTCACGAGGTTGAATTCCACAAGGCCGTCGCGGGTGGTCAGGTAAGGCACCGTGGCAGCGCCCACGCCTTCAGTCCAGGCATAGGCAGAGCTCATGTACTTGACCATGCTGGTGCTGTTGGTGCCGCCCCAGTAAGCCAGGCGGAAGGTGTGCTTCAGGTCTTCCAGGAAGCTCATGTCCTTCAACTGGGCACCGATGCCCCAGGTACCAGCGTAGTCAACGCCGTAGTCCTGGCGCAGCCAGCCGTAGTTGCCGTCGCCCATGTAGGAAGTGAAGTTGCCGGTAGGAACGATAGAAGGCATGCGCTCGGAACCGTTCTTCACGCTGCCGTCATCGCCGGAAGCATACCAACCGAACAGACCGGGGGTGGCCCAATCCATCTTGTATTCAACAAGGGCCTTGGCCAGCCAGCCCTGACGCTGGGTGCTGCCGCGAACCATGTCGCCGCCCTGGCCCTTCTGCACATCATAACGGCCCATGCCTTCAACATAGCCGTAGTTGATGTCCAGTTCGATGTTCAACGGATCGAACATGGTCACGGCCAGGGGCAGACCGGCCCAGAACATGGAGCCGTAAGCCTTGCTGGTGCCACCAAGGCTGCTAGGATTGGAGGCAACGGGGAAGGGCAGCAAAGTATAGGGGGGGTTGCCGTCACGGCTGCCGATATTGCTATAGGTGCCGTTGTCTACACCATCATCAGTGTTGTCAACGTAGTTGGTCAGGGTGTTCTTGCCCAGCACGCCGTACATAACCCAAGGCGTGAGATTCACACCGTCAAAGGTCAGGGGGGCAGTCACGCCGAACAGATCCATGTTGTCAAGATAGTTCGCATGGTTGTTGCTGTAGCGAGCATCTTTGCCATTGAAGTTATCGTTGAAGGGACGCGCCCAGAAAGCGGTCAGGGCAACGTTTTCATTGAACTTGTAAGAACCGACAACGGCGGCCACGTCGGTATCCATGACAGCGGAGCCACCAGCATAGGTGTTAGGCAGGGCAAGACCCTGGATACCCATGCGCACCTTGGCATCGGTCTGGGGGATAGCCCAGTCGATGTAGGCGTTTTTCACACGAACCTGGTTGTTGCCGTCAGCGCCAAGGGCGCCGCCGTTATCGCTCTTGCCCCACTTCTGCGTGCCGATTTCAAAGTACACGGTGCCGGACAGGGCTTCAGAAGCCACGGCGTCCAACTGCAAGCGCACGCGCTGCTGAGCGTCAAAAGTGTCGGTATTGTCGGCCTTGATCTTGTTGCCATTCTTCGAAGTTTTGCTGACAGGGCTGTCCGTGCCCACGCCGAAGCCCATGAGCCACTGGCCCTTGGCCTTGAAATCAATGGCGCTGGCACCGGTGGCCGCGCCGAACACCAGGCCGGCGGCCAGGATAAGCGTACAGATGCGTTTCATAAATCCCTTCCTCTCTAGTTTTTCCCACAGGGTTGACACAGGCCTGCTCCAACACAGGCTGGGAAAACATACCTAGAATCATGGATGATGGCAACCATTTTCGTCAAAAAATTTTTACCAGACTGTCACAATGGCAGAAATATGACGCTCAAATGACATGAAGGCAATGCCAGCGCCTTCATTCCCCCGATCCAAAACCACCGCCTTTGCTGCGCCGGGAGCCATCCCCCACGTATTCTTCTCCAAAGTTGACTGCAGGGGCTTACCTCGAATACGCGTTCAATTTTTTTGCTGGGCAAGATGCTTCTCCCTCTTTAAAGGAACCGCATACGCACACAAAAGCCCGCCCCTGTTCAAAGCCAGCATTGCTGCGGCATCATGAACAGGGGCGGGCCACGGGCTCACCCAAAAACCAGAACGGATATATTCGACTTACAGAAAATCAGGATCAGCGGCTGCTTTGCCCTCTGCCAGCATAATGCGCACATAGTGCAGGCTGTGCTCGTCAACCGGAATGATGGGGAAGGACTGCGAGCAGCCAGGGCAGCGCACCATGCGCGGCTCCGTTGGGCTTGCTTGCGGCACGTGCTTGCCGCAGTTGGGGCACTGATAAAAAAACAGGATCTCCATTCCGTCAGGCGCAACAGGCTGGACGGGTCGCTTGCGCTCAGCCACGGCTGGCCTCCCCTTCATTTTGGGGCGCGGCCAGATTGCGCCCGGTCATCAGTTCAGAAGGCTGCATTCCCCAAAGACCAAGAATGGTGGTGGCCACATCGGCCAGCCTGCCGTTTGCCAGAGCGTGCACCTGTCCATCCGGCTCCAGCAGGATGCAGGGAACGGGATTGGTGGTGTGGGCCGTGTGGGGCTGACCTTCGGGCGTGAGCATTTTTTCGCAGTTGCCGTGGTCGGCAATGACAATCATGCGGCCCTTGCGGGCCTCCACAGCGGCGACCATGCGCCCCAGGCAGGCGTCAACCACTTCACAGGCGTTGACCGCAGCCTGAAGAATGCCCGTATGGCCCACCATGTCGCCATTGGCGAGATTGCAGACCACAAGATCGTACACGCCGGAATTCCAGGCTTCCACAAACCTGTCCGTCACTTCAACGGCGCTCATGGAGGGCTTTTGGTCGTAGGTTTTCACCTCGCGGGGGGACGGCACGAGAATGCGATCCTCTCCGGCAAAGGGTTCTTCAAGCCCGCCGTTGAAAAAATAGGTGACGTGCGCGTATTTTTCCGTCTCCGCCAGGCGCAGTTGCTTCAGCCCTTGCCGGGAAACCACCTCGCCAAGCCCCATGCTCACGGCCTCCTTGGGAAAGGCCACGGGGATATTGAAGCTTGATTCATAGGCGGTCATGGAAGCAACCCCGGCCAGAACCGGAACGCGGCCACGGTCAAAGCCGTCAAACTCAGGCTGAATAAAGGCCTGGGTGAACTGGCGCATGCGGTCTGCGCGGAAGTTGAACAGGAACAAGCCATCGCCATCGGCCATGCCTGCGTCATCAGCCGCAGCAAAACACAGGGGCTTGATGAATTCGTCCGTGATGCCAGCCGCATACGAGGCCTCAATGGCCGCAACGGGCGCAAGCGTTGTTGCGGGGGTACCATGAACGATAACCTCCCACGCTTCGGCAAGACGCTCCCAGTGCTTGTCGCGATCCATGGCAAAAAAACGGCCCACCATGCTGGCGATGCGCGTCTTGGGTTGCCCTTCGATGCTCTTTTGCAGCGCGCGCATGAAATCCACGCCGCTGTGCGGGTCGCGGTCGCGCCCATCCATGAGGCAGTGGATGCGCACGGGCACCCCTGCCTTATGGGCCATGCCGCACAGGGCCTCAAGATGATGAATGTGGCTGTGCACACCGCCATCAGAAAGCAGCCCCGCCAGATGCAGCTTGCCGCCGCTCTTGCGAATTGATTCAAGCAGCCCGTTGAGCACCGGATTGGCGGCAAAGCTGCCGTCTTCCAGCGCCACATCAATGCGGGTCATATCCTGATACACCACGCGGCCTGCGCCGATGTTCAGGTGCCCCACCTCGGAATTGCCCATGTAGCCGCGCGGCAGCCCCACATCGCGCCCGGAGGCCGCGAGTTGGGAATGGGGGCAGCGCGCAAGGAGCGCATCCATGTTGGGTGTGGCTGCAATATAGGGCGCGTTGCCGGGCCCCGGCTCGGCAATCCCCCAGCCATCAAGAATCAGCAAGAGCGTGGGCGTCATGATTATTCCCCGCTTCGGGCTTCGGCCAGAGATGCGGCCTTGCCCCACAGGGCTTCAAGGCCGTAAAGCTCGCGCACCGGCTCCAGAAAAACGTTGACGACAATGTCGTTCATGTCCACCAGGATCCACTGCCCGGCGGTGTAGCCTTCCATGCGCAGATATTCAAAATTGCGCTGGCGGCAAAGTTCGCCCACGCCATCGGCGAGGCTCTGGGCGTGGCGCACCGAACCGGCGCTGGCGATGACCAGAGCCTCGGCAAAACCGCCCTGCCCGGCCATATCTATGCTGACCACGCGCGCGGCCTTGTGCTCTTCAAGCCACATGACCACGTCCGCCAGCTTTTCTTCCAGGGGGACATCCGAATAACGCTTGGGGGCAGCGCCCCCTGCAGGTGAAGAAGAAGTGTTGTTTTCCATACCCTGCACATAACGTAAAGACGGGGCAAGAGCAATGGCGCAGCAAGCCGCCAACGCGCTGAAACGGGCGCAAAATCGCGCCAATCCGTATTGACCGCGCCAGCGCATTGCGGCATACCCAAACGAAGCTTTTCAGGGATCAGCGTCGCGCTTTTGCGCCGCCAAACGCCAGCCGCAGAAGGAGAGGGCCGTGCTTTTCAACATCAAACAGGAAACTCTGCCACGCGAAGAAATGGAGGCGCTGCAACTGCGCCGCCTGCGTGATTTGTGCAACCGCGTCTACGCCAACGTGCCCTTTTATCGCAAACGCTTTGACGAGGCGGGCATCACCCCTGCCGACATCAAGTCGCTGGCGGATCTTAAACTGCTGCCCTTTACGGAAAAGCAGGATCTGCGCAACCACTATCCTTATGGCCTTTTTGCGGTTCCCAAGGATCACATCGTACGCCTGCACGCCTCCAGCGGCACCACGGGCAAATCTGTAGTGGTGGGTTATACCCAGCGCGACCTTGAAACCTGGGCGGAACTGATGGCCCGCAGCCTGGCAGCCGCAGGCGTGGTGCGCTCGGACGTAGTGCATGTGGCCTATGGTTACGGCCTCTTTACCGGCGGGCTTGGCGCGCACTATGGCGCAGAACGCCTTGGCGCCACTGTTGTTCCCGCTTCTGGCGGCGCGACCCGGCGTCAGGCCGGTTTGCTGCGCGATTTTGGCGCAACAGTGCTGTGCGCCACGCCGTCCTATGGCCTGCATCTGTGGGAAGCATCCATGGAAGTGGGCGTCAATTTTCGCGATCTGCCCCTGCGCGTGGGCGTTTTCGGTGCCGAGCCGTGGTCTGAAGCCATGCGCCGCGACATTGAAGACAAAATGGACATCAGCGCCATGAACATTTACGGCCTGTCCGAAATCATGGGCCCCGGCGTTGCCATGGAATGCGAAGAAGCCAAGTGCGGCATGCATTTGTGGGAAGACCACATTCTACCCGAAATCATTGACCCCGTTACGGGCGACCAGCTCCCCCCCGGCGAAGTGGGCGAACTGGTGCTGACCACGCTGACCAAGGAAGGCATCCCCATGTTGCGCTACCGCACGCGCGACCTCACCAGCCTTGATTACACCCCCTGCCGGTGCGGCCGCACCCACGTGCGTATTTCGCGCCTCCAGGGCCGCAGCGACGACATGCTCATCATCCGCGGCGTCAATGTGTTTCCGCAGCAGATTGAGGGCATTCTGATGGAAAGCGAGGGGCTTTCCCCCAACTACCAGATCATCGTGGATCGCGTGCACAACCTCGACACACTTGAAGTGCGCGTTGAAATGAACGAGAACCTCTTTGCCGATGAAATCCGCAAGCTGCAAATGCTGGAAGGCCGCCTGCAAAAGACCATCAAGGAATACCTGGGCGTCTCCGCCAAGGTGCGCCTGATGGAACCCCGCTCCATAGAGCGCTCAGAGGGCAAGGCCAAGCGCATTGTGGACAACCGCAAGGATTAGGCATCGGCCATGCGAAAAATATTGGCGGCATGCGCCCTGTAAAACAGCATGGGCGGCACACTTGGGGGCCATCGGCACTGCCGATGGCCCCTGACAGCAAAGATTGCCCGCAGACATGGCTGACTATAGCTCAACGATTTTAGTTGTTATTTCAACAAATTAACAAGTTTGTCAAAAAAGCGGCGAAAAAAAGTCCAGCAATGCTTGACACCTCAGCCTAGTCCGCGTAGAACGTTTTCTCGCTGAGCGGGAGTAACTCAGTGGTAGAGTGCAACCTTGCCAAGGTTGAAGTCGCGGGTTCAAATCCCGTCTCCCGCTCCATTTTTTTTGCTGGCGGCATAGCCAAGTGGTAAGGCAGAGGTCTGCAAAACCTCCATCTCCAGTTCAAATCTGGATGCCGCCTCCAACAGCATCCTTTACGCTTCGCCGTTTCGCATACCATGCGGGAGTAACTCAGTGGTAGAGTGCAACCTTGCCAAGGTTGAAGTCGCGGGTTCAAATCCCGTCTCCCGCTCCACTTTTGCGGGAATAACTCAACGGTAGAGTGTCAGCTTCCCAAGCTGAAGGTTGCGGGTTCAAATCCCGTTTCCCGCTCCAAAAAAGCTTACAGATAAAGCCCTTACAGTTTAAAACTGCAAGGGCTTTTTTGTTGGCCTGATGTAGGTCAGTTACTGGGCTGCTGACTTTTTGGGCTCTACACCAAAGACGGGGCAAGCCCCTGCAACGGACGAGTTTTCCGACAGATTTCTGATCAATTCTTCAGCCATTTCAGCCAATTCTGGAGAAATAAAATCCATTACCTGCGCCATGGCAATTTGCAGACTGTTATCTTGCTGGAACTCTGCATAAAACCGTGGCAAAGCACCTTCATGCATCACTTCATCATGGTCGCTGAAAAGGATGGAAGAATCTTTGTCTTCTTTTAGCCCCACTTTCCGCGCTGCTGAGAACCACAAATGCGGAATACTAACAACTCTACAGCCAAGTTCTTTTGCTAAAACGGCAGTGGAATCTGTGGAACCGTTGTCGGTGATAATAATTTCCACAGGTATATTTTGGCGTTGTACGCCCGTGACAGCCTCGGCAAGATAGTTGCTTCCATTACGACAATGGATGATAATGGAGTAGTACCCATTTCACCCAGTTCGCCCCCTCTAACTAGGGAGGAGGTGCTGGAACTATGTCTGGAACTAGTCCTAAAACAAGTTCAACAGTGGAGATAATAAACATGACGCCCCGCCGTCGCTGGTCTGCCGGTGAGAAGGTTCACTTGATAGAATCCTGCATGGGCCCCCGGTCAGTCGGTTCTCTGATGGCTCGAACGTATAGCGTTGCTCCGAATTTGCTTTACCGCTGGAGAAAACAGATGAGTGAGGGCGGCAAAACAGCCACTGAAGCCAATGACGAGGTTGTCAGCGTTGCCGAAGTAAAGGCCCTGAAAAAGCGAATCCGTCAGTTGGAAGCGCGTTCTCGGCAACAAAACACTGGAAGTGGAAATCCTCAAAGAAGCTGTTCGCATTGGCCGCGAAAAAAACTCATCTCGCGGCTGCCCTTGTCCGGCGTGGAGGATTTCCAGTGAAACGGGTCACGGAGGCCCTGGCGGTGTCTCGGTCCAACACCTATGAACGTAGCTGCAGCCCACTGCCTCGTCCGGAACAATACAACGATGCGGAAGACGCATCCCTTTTACCGCTGATTGTGGAACTTTTGGGCGGACGCCAGACCTATGGCTATCGGCGTATCCAGCGGCTGCATAATCGGCAACTGATTGCCGGTGGGCGCACTCCGGTCAACCATAACCGTGTTTACACGGATAATGAGGCAGAACAACCTGTTGCTGGCACGGGTTACTGGCAGCCGACCAAACAAAGCGTACGCGGGCAAGGTTTCCACACTACAAGGTAATCAGCGATGGTGCTCTGACGGGTTTGAGATTGCCTGCGACAACGGTGAGCAGGTGCGCGTTATTTTTGCCCTGGATACTAGCGACCGGGAAGAGATGGCCTATGCCGCCACCACTGGCGGGTATAGTGCTGACATGGCCCAAAGCGTCATGCTGGCATGCGTTGAAAAACGGTTTGGAGATGTCAAAACATTGCAGCCAGTTGAAAGGCTCTCCAACAACGGCTCCTGCTACACGGCAAGAGAAACAATAACTTTTGCCGCCGCGCTGGGCGTCGTCAGCAAGTTTACTCCGGTTCGCAGCCCCCAATGCAACGGCATAGCTGAAGCTTTCGTCAAAACATTCAAACGGGATTACGTCTTCTGCAATGATCGACCAGACGCCGAAACTGTGATGGAGCAGCTTTCAGGCTGGTTTGAAGACTATAATGAAAATGCCCCACATAAGACCCTGCGGATGCTCTCACCCGTGAGTTTATCCGTTCATTGCAAAACTTGGAGTGCCCGGTTTAGCAGGGGAAACTCCAGAACCCATCGGGGCTTTTCAACACGTCAAGACAGTACGATTCCCACAAGAAGGCAAAGGATTCTTAAACAAAATCGCTTTAATAACTAACTTTCGGAAACTAACATGAATATTCTCCCACTGCTCACCCATGACTATCAAAAATCAATTTGGGGAGATAAGCTTGCTGCATATATTAACTCTGGATCAGATATTGCAATCCGTGAAAGGATTATCGCTTGGGACAAGTGCGACAAGTCACTGGACAAAATATTTGAGCATATTGTGCCAATTTTTAACATTTTAATCGCCCTTTAGCCAAACAGGAACGACTCAATGGAAAACTCCAAACGGGTATACGGCGTTTTGGAATCGAAAACTAACCCGTTAGATGATAATCTGCAAAATGAGGTGACCGCGTTTCATTGTGAAGCGCAGAGAAAGCTTCGGGAGGGGTTTCCGCTAGACGCGCTAGCATTCATTGATGGTATAATTCTACAGTATGGCGAAAAAGCGGTTACGCAAGAATTGCTGGAAGATAGGGCACGGGCCATTCAAGCGGTGGGGAGACAACCCGACTATCCAATGCCGCGATGTATTGGTTTGGGAAAAGGCGCCACCCCGATGTCGCCCTGTGATATTTGTGGAGATCAACTTCGATCGTATGAATATTATCATGACAAAGAGTGGTTGGTTTGTCCCACATGTGGATTGCTCCAGTACAAACTAGGGATGGATCTCGCTACCAACCTCGGCAAAGGAGAAGCTGACGGTGCAAAGCAGCCGCCTGAATCACTTGTTCATACCCGTGAAGGTTATTTTTGCGAACTGTTTTTGAATGGAATGGGTTGGAAAAAAGCATTGCTATACGGGGCTGGGTGGAGCCTTATTCCCAAGCGTTTGCTTGATGATGGATTTGACGCTGTGGGCTGTGATCTCTGGATTCCCCTAATTGAGGAGCGTAAAAAGCAGTTGGGGGATGATCGTTTCTATCATCGTGATGAGTTGCCCAATAAAAAATGGGATCTTATTTCCGCCTTTGAGGTTTTTGAACACTTCATAACTCCCATGCAGGATTTAAAGTTTTTGGCTGACAGGTTGGAAGATGAAGGTGCCATCGTTGGATGCACTGATTTTTGGCATGGTGGTAGTTTAAGCCAGCACCCTAATCCCGACAAAAGATACTGGAGGCATCCTGCGCATGTTACAGCATGGAGTTTTTCCAGTATGAATCGGGTGGCGCTGGAATTAGACCTAGCAACCTCCTTTTTCAAGGTAGACAAGCCTGGGTGGGGAGCAAAAGTCATTTTTGTTATGCACCGTGGCAGGGCTACCAAAAAATTCATTCAATCAATTCCGCCGGTTATTTGTGGCGCATTTTAATGTGTAAAATACACCTGCCCTTCCTGAGATAGTGTGGAAAAAACAACCTTACCCCACTGCGTATACCACTTGTAAGTTAGTGGTTCCCAATGGGCTACAGGTTATATTCCTTTCGCGAAATTCTTCCGGTGTCAGCCAGCCCAATGAGCTGTGCGGTCTCCGCTGGTTTGTATCCTGTCGCCATGCTTCAACCGTTCTACGGGCATCATATAGGGGAAAAAACACGTTCTGATTTAAACACTCATCCCGGAATTTTTCGGTAAAACTTTCAATGTGCCCATTATCAGTGGGCTTCCCCGGACGGGTAAACTCTATCTGCACTCCATGCTCAAAAGCCCATGAATCCAGTGTCTTACCGATAAATTCTGGCCCATTGTCAACCTCGATACGCTGCGGCAACCGACCTTGAAGGCGTAGTCTTTCAAGAACACGCACAACTCGAACTCCAGGCAAGGACATATCCACTTCGAGCGCCGGACTTGAACGATCCCACAGATCGGCAATTGTCAAAATCCGGAGGCGTCGCCCTCCCATAAGGGAGTCGCTTACAAAATCCATCGCCCATTGTTCATCCGGAGCAGCAGGGCCAGCCTATCTCAGTTACTGGGCTGCTGACTTTTTGAACGCATCTTTTTGATCAGCTCCTGCTGCCGATGTATCATCTGACCACCCTGCCCCCAATGATTTATAGAGGGCAATGACGCCGCGCAGTTCTTCCCACTGGCTGAGGGCCAGAGTATCCCGTGCATTATTAACGGTGCGCTGCGCCACAAGCACCGGCATATAGGCGCTTAATCCCCTGCCATAGAGCATGGATGATTGTTCCAGGGCTTTCTGGCTGTCGGTAACGGCCTCCTTAAGTGATGCCTGCCGCAAACGTTCACTGTTCAATGCCGTCAAGGCATCTTCCACATCCCGGAAGGCAAGCCTCACGTCCCGCTCATACACCAGCCTTGCCGCATCGGCACTGGCCTGCGCCCCCTTCACGCCTGCGCGGGCTCGCCCGCCATCGTAGATGGACTGGCTGACCTGCCCCCCTACCGACCAAGCGGTGCTGGCGCTGGAAAAGAGGTCGTGAATAAGACTGACCGTACTGCTGATGCCTAACGGGATTGTAAACCTGGGGAAACGTGCGGCCTCGGCAACGCCAATCTGTGCGGTTGCTGCGGCAAGACGCCGTTCGTCCGCCCTGATATCAGGGCGTTGGCGCATCACATCCGATGGCAATGAAAGCGGCAGGCGAGCGGGCACAGGCAAAGATGAAGACGGCTCGGCCAGCGCTGTGCGCCAATCACCAGGAAAACCGCCAGTCAGTACGCCGATGGCATGACTGAACCGGGCAATATCTGCCTCCATCAAAGGCGGCTGCGCCTCGGCTGTTTTACGTTCTGCCCGGGCCTGCATCACATCGGCCAGGGTGCCCATGCCCCTCCGCTGGGCCTGCTCAGCCAGTCGCTCACTTTCAAGCAGCGTGCGGATGTTGTCGTGGGCGATGGCCAGGCGTAGCTGCGTTGCACGCAGGCCCGCGTAGTTGGACACTAGTTCCGCAACCAGACTCACCTGCAATGCGCGATGATCTTCGGCAACCGCTTCAATGCCCGCATCTGCCGCTTCAACCGCTCTGCGCGTTCCACCAAAAATATCCAGCTCCCAACTCGCGTCAAAGCCAGCAAGCCATGTCCGCGACTCGCCGCCGACTTGCCCGGTGAGGGCCTCGCTGGTGCGCCGTGCCTCACCTGCCCCACCGCCCGATATCGTCGGTCCATAGGCTGACGCGGTCTGAACCCGCTCTGCGCGCGCCTGCCGCAACCGTGCCAGTGCGATACCAATATTCTGATTCCGCTCCAGCGCCTGCTCGACCAACCTGTCGAGCAGCGGGTCGTTGAATGACCGCCACCACATGCGCAGTCCATCCTGAGAGCTGCCAGGCAAGGCACTGTTGGCCTCAACCCAGTTTGCAGGCAGGTTCAATGTGGGTTTGGCATAGTCAGGGCCTACGGACAGGCAGCCTGAAAGGCCCAGCAACAACGAGACGAGCAGAAACACGCTGCAAATACGCAGTCGCGCATGATTTCGTGCTGTGTACATGCGCACTCCTACAGCCAACGTTGCAAAAGCGTTGCGAGGCGGCCCTGGGGTGGCCTGTCGCCTCCCGGCGCAGTCACCTCGATGCTGCCTGTCATGCCTGCGGCCAAAACAAGATTTTGCGGGAGTTGCCCAAATTCGACGCGAACCGGAATGCGCTGCGCCAAGCGAACCCAGCTGAAACTTGGCGCAACGCTTGGCAAACCCTGCGCATCAGCCTGCTGGTTGGCATCGGCTATTCCACGCCCGATACTCACCACCCTGCCAGGAATCACCTCATCAAAACCCATCAGGCGGATTTGCGCAGAGGCGCCGGGCTCAATACCATGCAGTTTGGTTTCTTCAAAGTAGCCGATGATCCGGAAGCTGCTCGCGTCCACCAGCGCAATATTCGGCTGACCAGTCACCGCATAATCGCCCCTGTTCAGCCGCAGGCGCGTTACATATCCATCCACAGGGGCCCGAAGCACGGTGTGCTCCATATCCAACCTTGCCCTGTCTACAGCAACCTGCGCACTGCGCAACTCGGCCTGGGCAATGGCCATTGTCTGATTCGCACGCTGGATTTCTTCTGCAGGCACAATATCTTCCATACCCCGGCGGCGCCGGGCGTCTTCCATTTTCTGGCGCAACGACACGTCCGCCGCAGCCAGTTGGGCCTCGGCCTGCGCCAAAGCCAGAGCAAAGTGGGCAGGGTCTATACGGTAAAGCACATCCCCCTGTTTCACATACTGGTCATCTGCCACCGAGACATCCAATACCGTACCTGACACCTCCGGGGCTATGCGGACGATCTGCGCACTGACGCGGCCATCGCGAGTCCAGGGGGCCAAGACATAGGCACGCCAGAGCGCGCTTACCAGAATCCAGGCGAATACGACGATGGATAGTGTAAGCCCCGCCCGGATTACCTGTTTTGTTGGAAACAAACGATTAGACATGAAGAATCAACACCTTTTCTGAAAATAAGCAGTTAAACAAAGAGAATCAGCATCGAAACTATGCAGAGGGAAAGAGCAAATCCGAATAAACCGGGATGCCAGACCCACCTCAGTGCGCCGCAGCGTGTAAGCAGGAAACGAAGCCCCAGATATATTGGCATCGCGACGCACGCATAGACAAAGAATGGCGGCAGGTAGATGCCAGCCACCGAGAACTCACTCAGCATCGGTTCGACCTCCAGAATATTGTGAAAAGTAATCTGCGCGCTTTTCAAGCAACGCCGCTATATCAAGCAAAACGACCATCAATCGTTGCGCTTCGGCTGTGTCTGCGCTCCCCGTCAAAGCCAGTTGCGACAAGGACCTTGCAGCACGGCGGGCATGCCGGGCCACCATTTGGGGTTCTCCAACACGGCGGTTCATGTAGCGAAAAGCGGTTGCGAGCTGACGGCGCAATTCAGAATCTTTGGGCGCATGGCGCAGCCAATTGCGCAGGCGCAAAACCTCTCGCCCCAGATGAATACTGTCCAGCGCATTGGCGATCTCCCGTTCCATTACCTCCGGTTGCGCTCTAAGCAACGCACCAAGTTGAGCCGTGCGGTGCTGCTGGCTCCATTGCCAGACTTTCGCATCCGTCCGTTTTCCTCTGAAGGTGCCAAGTGCATTATCGCGGATAGCAAGGTGCAAACGCTCGGCGTCGCGCGACAGATTGCGCGGCAGCAGAACCTTGAACCCCACCAGCGTAAAAAATACAGCCAGTATCCAGGCCACGGAGCTGTTGAGAAATAACGTGAAATCATAGTTCATGGGGTTGTCTGGCGCGGCCAGCGTGGTGAAAGCCACGAGATAGGTGGCCCCGGCCGCCATATGGCGGGGCATGGAGGTTGCGTAAACGCCCGGCAGCCAGAAGAGCCCCAACACCAGGAGCAACAGCGGCAGCCCTTCAACATGGGGAAGCACCATGAAGGTACAGAAGAATGCCATTACAACGGCAATCACGGTGCCCTTGATAAATTCAACAGCGCCGAGAGCCGGATTGGGAGCTGTGGACAATAGCGCGCAGCCCGACGCCAAGCCCGCCAGCATCAGGTTTCCGTATGTCCAGCCAGTCGCCAGCCAAAAAGCGCCGCCCAACAATACCGTCAGCATGGCTCGCAGCCCGTTCTGCATCGCCGCAGTTCTGTCCCGGTAAAACGGCACGGAGACTTGCGCCGCTGTTGGCAGCGGAGCATGTAACCGTTCAATACCCTTAAGGGCTTCAATATAGTCATCGAGCTGTTCGAGCAGCCTGTCGCCAGCGATCATCAGTGCGGCATGCTCCGACGCTTCATCAAGAGATGTCGTGGAGAGCGTGTCTGTTAATCGAGCACGCATATCCGCCAATATCTGCACGGCACGCTCCAGCCCGATGGAGCCTTGTTCCTGCGCCAGCGCATGGCTGGCTTGCTGCCATGCCAGCTCCCAGTGGGGCTTGAGCGCTTTCAGGGTGCTCCGGCTGGCGCTACCCTCCCGCATGGGGGGCATGCCACCTACCAATGCGGAAAACAGGGAGACCATTGTCTGCCGAACTGTACCGGCACGTTGGGCAAGGTCGGGGGATTCGGCTTTTCCCAGCGCCAGCAGGTCATCCACTCCATACGCTTCAATAATAAGATTCCGCCTGCCCGCATCCATAGGCTTGATTTCCGGTGTCTCGCCGGTATGAGTCGCTTGGTGATTTGTCGAAAGAATGCCTGCGGTGGCAGCTGCCAACCGCCGCAATTGCGTTTCCAAACGATTCCTTACACTTCGAGTGCTGAAAAGTGCTGACACGCACACCAGGCACACCACGCCGATCGACACGGAAGCCCCGCGCCCCATCACCTGAGAAAACGTAAATTCCGGATGTTCCATGGCTCCATAGGCCGCCATCCCCACGGTATACCCCGCAAGGGTTGCGCCATACGCCCGAAAATGACGCAGAAGCGTCATTCCCACCACGCAAACGCCCATCCACAGGCCAAAGCCGAGCAGGAACAGCCAGGGACTCTGGCCAAACAAACTCATCAGAATAAAGGACGCCAGCATTCCGGCCAGTGTGCCGAGTATCCGCCACACGCCTTTTCCGATCACAGCGCCCTGCACCGGGTTGATGACAAGAAGAACGCTGGATGCCGCCGAGTAAGGCGCGCGCAGGTCCAGCATGTAGGCAACTACAAGCGCCATGCCTGCGGCAAGAATCGAACGCATCACGTAGGTCGCGCGTGGCGTGGTCAGGTCAAGATATGGCAGCCCGCGGAAAAACCATCCCCGGAGCAGGGAAAGACCGGAGGTAAAGAAGCCTGAAGGTGCCGAAGGCACATTCGCATAAGACATGATAGAACCCTTCTGCAATGACGTAATAAGCGCCACTGTAGACATGCCCTACCATTCCGAAAAGTGAATTTATTGCATTTTGATGATTGCGTTAAACGCACGCATTGAAGGTTGCCTCTCCCCCACTATTTTGCTTGTCTGGTCGCCTGCGCAGCATCGCCGTTGCAGAGAGCATGGATCGTGCGCCGCAGCCACTGGTGGGCGGGATCGTTCTCCAGACGAGAGTGCCAGGCCTGTGTCAGTAGCACAGTCTCCAATGGAACCGGCAGCTCGAACAGGCGGATTCGCAAGCCTGCGGCAAGCGCGCTGCTGGCCAGATTTTTGGGCAAGATCAGCAGCAGGTCAGAATCCTGCAACGCGAACAATGCCGTGTACGGGTTCGGCACGACCAGGGCAACATGACGGCGCAACCCGTGTTCTTCCAGAGCCGCGTCTAAGGGGCCGATGGACTTTCCACGCCGAGAAACGTTGATATGTTCCCAGCGGGTGAGGCGCTCGGGGGTAATTTCGTCGTCAAAAACCGGATGACTTGCTCGGGCGACACCGACATATGTTGTGGTAAACAACGACTGCACGCAAATCTCCGGCCCCAGCTTGCGTGAACCACTGATAAAGAGGTCAATACGGCCATTGCGCAGCGCCTCATCATCCACGTCATCCTCTTCCGGTGAAAAGCGCAACATGGCGCGGGGCATATCCGTTGCCATAATTCCCAGCAGATGCCCCAGATGCATGCTCACAAACTCATCGGTGGCGCGCACATTGAACCGCCTGTCCAGTGATTTCAGGTCGATCATGGCGTTGGATGAAAAAACTTGTGCAGCCTGCTCCACAGCCATGCGCACTTGCTCACGCAGAGCGAGTGCTTTAGGTGTTGGGATGAGCTTTCGCCCCACCTGAATAAACACGGGATCCTCCAGCGCGTCCCGAATCCGGCTCAAGGTGCGGCTCATCGCCGGGGGGCTCAAATTCATGCGCCGGGCAGCGCCAATGACGCTGCCTTCATCCAGCAACGCATCCAGGGCCAAAAGCAAATTTAAATCCGGACGCGACATGTCCCCTCCAATCCGTTAACTAGAACGCAATCACATTTAACGCTGAATAATGCGAAGAGCATTTAAAAACAAGCGCACTCCAGTTGGTGACGAATCAAGTTTTCTCGACCACCACCCTTCGACAGTTTCTTGCGGGGGGATGAGGCTTGCAGCCCCAACAGATGGCAGATCGCCGCTTCACCCAGTGGTGATGCTTTTGGGGTTTTCAGAATGGCAGCACCTTGCCACGATATTTTTTATTTCTGCATACCAGCATAACTACCTAAAATAAATTATAATATAAGCAAGCAAACGTTCCAACCTGAATATTCCGAACTCTGAAGCCCCCCGAACTATTGCAAGCCATTTATGAGAGTGCTAGTTTTTACCTGCGAAGTTTTTTTGTTCGCAACCACCAGAACCAAGGAGGCAAAGTATGGAATATGCAGTTATGCTGGGGACCGTCGGATGCCGCAAAGAGGATTCAATCCTCGGTGCTGTTTGGGGTGGTTGGATGAACTGGTGGCGTCGCATGCTGGCAGCCGCCGACCGCTTTTAAGCACAGCATGTGACACCGCACGCTGTAATGAACCTGTGATTGAAGGCCGGGATAACTCCCGGCCTTTTTAATTTGACCAACGCCAATCAGAGCATAGGCGCATCCGGGCGCTTCAAAGCCGGTTATTCACTGTTGCATCGCTCTCCACCACGCGTCACTTCTCCTGCAAAATCCCCTAGGTCTTTGGGACGACAATCAAATACGCAACTTGGACACACCAACCAGAACCTGTTGCTGCCGCCACATAGCACAATCGTCCTGTACCCTTCCCACAAACGCCCGCATTTTTTGCGTGTCTTTTAATTGAAAACACGATATTATACATAGGAATATCCTGTTAATTTTTACCCAAACATAATCCTTATTTTCCATACGGTTGATAAATATGTTATTTTGCAATAGCCTGCCTTCGCTATCTCACTGAAATTAAACTGACATATAACATCATTAAAATGTATGCACCCCACTCGCATAGAAGGATGCACAGAAAAAAAATGGCCTATACGTAACTGCACCGCATAAACACGTCCCACCGCGTTACTATTACTTAAGCAGACGTCCTTACTAACTAATCCACCCAGGCGTTCAGCAAATGTCCTTCAGATATTCCAAAAATTATGCACTATGGGATACGTTTTTTATCATTGCCATTGCTGGCTATACTCTGTTTGGACTGTGGGGAGTGAGCCTGCTTTCATGCGACGGGCTTAAAATCAGTAGCGACCTTTGCTGCTATGTGCAAAATATGGCGGGCGATCTGCGCCGTGAACTGTTTTCACTTGACCCGCTGTTAGCAGTTCCAACCACTGCAAATTCCATCATCAGCCTTGAATCAACATTGGCGAGCCTTCTTCAACCAGGTGACGATATTGTGCAGGGGATGCTGCGGGCTGGCGCTGTGGGCGTGTTTTTCCACTACATTGCCTGTTATTACCTGGGACGCCGTCTTTTTGACACGCCGCTGATTGCCGCCCTGTTTGCCCTGCTGACAGGCGTGACCGTATGGGTCAGTTTTGGTACGTATTGGGGCTTTGGCTCGGGTGACATAACACCGCGTGTTTTTTATGCCGCCTTGTTCCCTGTATTGCTGGCAGCCACACTCTCCGCTCTCGACAAACCGCAGCTGCGCCCTCTTATCATGTTTGTTTCGGGCTGCGGCATGTACCTACACAGCATCAGTTCGCTGGTGGCGAGCTGTATGCTGTTTACCGTATTTTTCTTTCACAGGGCCAAGGGCGACAGCCTGCTGCGACACGGAGCATGGCTTCTGTTGAGCCTTGTTGCCTGGTGCCTTCCCACATTGCTCTATCTGACAAGCTCCATCAAATCCGCCACGCCATTTTCGCCGCAGGATCTGGCCGTGCTCCAGCAGGTTTTTGACCGCCGCTTTCTTGAAGACGAAGGCGGGCTCTGGAGCAGACTGATAGGACACCTGCATTACAGAAGCGACAGCTTTTTTCTCATTCTTGGAGGCATTGCCGGATTATTTGTTGTGCGCCGTTATGGCACACCACCCATGAAGCGCCTGGCATCCATCGTACCCATCCTGGTTTTGGGCCTGTGCATAGCCCTGCTCATTTCGGTAGCGGAAACTCACATCGCCCAGGCTCTCGGCAGAATGCCCATGGGAGCAGAGCTTCCCCGTGGAGTCCGCTTTGTCATCTTTTTATGCTGGCTCATGATTGTCTGCGGCTTTGCCTGCTTTTGGCAACGCGCGCCCAAGTGGGCGGGCCTTGTTGCCATCGCCGCTGTCATCGTCGTTCTTGTGTGCGATCAGGGTCGATGGGCCTATGGGGTAAGGTTCGCTTTCAGACATGTGCTGGAACTGCCGCAGCCTGCCAAAGTACAGGCTCGTCTGCGCCGGGGAGCAGACTACGCCGAAGCCCTGCAAGCCGTGCAGCGGATTGTCCCGCAAGATGCCCCCATTTTTGCAGACCCCGATGCCATGGCCGTGCGCTATCACCTGTACCGGCCCCTGGCCTACGCTTTTAAAGACGGATCTTCCTATCTGTACAGCCAGGACGCGCAAGGGGCCGCCCGCTGGCTTGACCTGACCGCCATTCGGGATAAACAGGGATTGGCCGCAGCATGGCTTGCCTCTGGCACCCAGTGGGTTTTGTGCGGCACCATGTCCGAACGGCAGGATATTGAGCAGCAGGGAACCGTTCTCTGGAGCAATGACCGCTGGTTTATCGCCAAACGCGGCATTGCGGCTGAACACGTCACGCAGTGAGGCTTTGCATGCGCCAAATCACTCTCTCGGTTGTTGCCCCCGTGTACTGCGAGGGTGCTCATCTGCACGAATTTGTGGCTGCTCTCGTCGAGGTGCTCGCCCCATTGAAGGCAGAAACCGGCCTCAGCTACGAAATAGTACTGGTTGACGATGGCTCCACAGACGACACGTGGGCCGCCATGCGTGCACTGACCGGACAATATGCCAACCTGCGCTGCCTGCGTCTGAGCCGTAATTTCGGCAAGGATGCCGCCCTTTCCGCGGGCCTGGAGGCCGCGCGGGGCGATGCCGTCATCACCATGGACAGCGACATGCAGCACCCCGCTACGCTTATACCAGAAATGGTGGCCTTGTGGCGCGCCGGCGCTGTAGACGTGGTTGATGTACGCAAGCAGGAACGGCAAGTGGAGTCGTTTTTAAGCAGAATCTGCGCCGTATCGTTTTACCGCATTTTCCAGATGCTGACTTCATATGACCTCAAAGGTTCGGGTGACTTCAAACTGCTTGACCGCAAGGTGGTTGATGCCTGGAAAAATCTTGGCGAACGCAAGCTCTTTTACCGGGGGCTGACTTCGTGGATGGGATTTCGACACAAGGAAATACTGTTTACGCCCTGCGCCCGCTGCGGCGGCACCAGCAAATGGAGCCTGGCCCGCAGGGTTACCCTGGCCGTTGATTCCATGACGTCTTTCAGCGGCAAGCCCTTGCTGGTCATTGGCATTATTACCCTGTTGTTCTATGGTCTTTCGTTTATGGTGGGCTGCGAGGCTCTTTGGAGCTATGCTACAGGACAAGCGGAATCGGGCTTTACCACAGTCATTCTGCTGATGCTGCTGACCGGAAGCGCCATTCTCACAGGCCTATGCATTCTGTCGGCCTACCTGCACCACGCCTTTGTCGAGCTTAAGGGCAGACCCCGCTATCTTCTGGCCGAAACGCTGGAAGGCGACAAGACGGACGCCTGATCCATGCGCCAGCAAAGCGATATTGTAAAACAACCTTCCATACGCTTTATCGTCCATGCGGACGACTGCGGCCTGACCCGGCAGATCAGCCAAGATATCTTTGCCTGCCTTGCCCAGGGGCCGCTCAACTCCGTTTCCGTCATAATGGGCGGCTCACACACGACACAGAGCCTGCAGCAACTGGCCGCCATGCCCAATGTGCGCGTATGCCTGCACTTGAATATTCTTGAAGGGCGCTGCACGGCACCAGTGTCACAGGTTCGCCCACTGGTTGATGCAGATGGCATTTTTCGGTACGGGCTGGGGCAGATGCTCTGTAACCTTGCCACGGGCAAAGGCCTCCACAATAAGACCCTGCTTTCAGCCATTCGTAATGAATTTGAAGCGCAGATAGATGCCTTTGTCAGCGGTTTTTCACCGTTGCGGCAAAGGGGAGGGCTGCATCTGGACGGGCATCTGCACGTACACACCATCCCCGCCCTGCGCGGAATCATGCGGGACCTCATGCGGGAGCACCCGCCTGCTTATGTGCGTCTGCCCAAGGAACCTGCTCACATCCCCCCACTGCCATTGGCCCAGCTACTTGTGGGATGCGCGCGGCGCACCCTGCTCGCACACTGGTCGAGCGGATTTGCTGCCCTGCTGGATCAGGCTGGCATTGCCCACAACAACTTTTTGTGCGGGCTTGTAAGCGGCGGCAACCTCACTGCTGCGCGGGTCGAAGCGTCACTTGCGGCCATACAGCGGCAGAGGGGATGCGCCCCGTTGGTTGAAATCATGAGTCACCCTGGCGGCGGGCATGACGCCAACGAAGCCTGTGTGCGACACAGCGATTTTTACCAAAGCAGCGCACGCCTGACAGAAAAGACCATGCTGCTTGACGGCAGCCTGAACGCTGTGCTGGCGCGCTACGGCTCCTTGCAGACCTTTGCGGAAACACAGCAATAGCGCCCCACCCAGCAAACGCAACAGCGCCAGATTACTCCTGCATTTCACCCAACAAAATCCCGCACGGCAAACAACAAACGGCCCAAAAGCAAATGCCTTTGGGCCGTTTATATTCTTTTACGGCAGGTGCTCACACCTGCATGAGCGTTATTGACCGCGGATCCAGTAGGTTTCAAAGCCGTCTTCAAGCCAGCCGTCCTTCACCCGGGTGAAGCCAGCCTCTTTGAAAAGATCGCGGTATTCATCCTGTGTGCGCCGCCAGCCCCAGAACTGCTGCCGACGAATGCCCATATAGTGCAGGGCCGCGCGGATGCCGATCTTGATGGCGTTCACGAAACTGCCGATAAACGAATCTTCTTCCAGCAATGACGCAGAAAGCAGCACCAGTTCCCCGCCGGGGGCAAGCTGCGCCCGCAGTTCCCACAGCAGATGCTGGAACTCGCGCGTAGGAATGCCATAGTCAACAGTAGACAGGTAGATCATGTCGTACTGCACATCAGAGGGCAGGCACATGGGCGGCAGCCCGATATAGATGCGGTCGCTGGGAATGTATTCCCGCAGCCACTTCATGCCAACAGTGCTGGGTTCGTTGACGTGCAGTTCAAGCTCCGGCATTTCTTCCAGCAAAATCTTTTCCATATAGCCCACGCCGCTGCCAATGGACAGCACGCGCACGGGTTCCGTGCGCCCTGCGGGGTCTTGCGCCAGCTTTGCACGCAACTGACCGATAAGCCACTTTGCGTCTGTGCGCTTGTTTTCGCGCCAGACAGATGGCAAATCTTCCCAGTTCTTGTAGCGGCGGAACAGCTCTTCGTAAAAAACCGCATAAAACTTTGGTTCCGCCAGATGAAAGAATGAAATATGTGAAAAGGACGTGAAGGGTATACCCTGCCAGCTTTCCTGATAAAAACGCCGCACGTTGAAGCCTCCGAGACATGGCCGCAAAAGCTCACCTCGCGCAGGATTGCGCCCCAGGCAAACTTTCGATGCGCAAAATCATAACTCAACCGCCAGCAAGGCGCAATGCGCGTAAACCGTGCGGCGGCAACTTGCGCAAGAACGTGATCAGGCCGCAACATTACTGCAATACTTAAAAATATCTGACAGGCACCACGCAGCAACCGGCCAGATAGCATGCAGCAGCAAGCGCAAACAAATCATAAAAATCCGCAAGGGGAGGATCTTTCCGATCCTCCCCTTGCCCATAGCTGCCAAACTGGCTGATACTCAACAAACAGGCATCTTGCGGCCACTATCGCCTACAGACGCTCTTTGCTTTCTTTCTTTCTGCTCTCAAACCTGGCTGCGGCGTTCCGTTAACCAGCCTTCATTTCCTGAATAAGCCGCCGCAGCACCTGGGCCTGCTGGGCCATCTCGCTCATGGCCTGATTGGCCCTTCCCATGGCTTGCGCGGTTTCTGCCGAAATCGTTGCTACCTGCTCCACAGAGCGGCTGATCTCTTCGCTGGATGCCGACTGCTGCTCGCTGGCTGCGGCGATGGAACGTACCTGATCGCTTGCCTGTTCCACAAGGCTGACAATCTGCGTAAGCGCCTCGCCAGAAAGCGAAGCCCGGTGCGTGGCGCTTTCAATGGTGGCAACAGACTTGTCCACGCCGTCAATGCTTTTACGGGTTCCTTCCTGAATACCACGGATGACGCCGCCCACTTCCTGCGTGGCTGTCATGGTCTTTTCCGCCAGTTTGCGCACCTCATCGGCCACCACGGCAAAGCCGCGCCCGGCATCACCAGCCCGAGCGGCCTCAATGGCGGCATTCAGGGCCAGCAGGTTGGTCTGATCTGCGATATCGGAAATAACGCTCATGATCTGCCCAATGCCATCGGCCTGCTTGCCAAGCGTGGCCATATCGGCCTTGACTTCAAGCGACTGCTTTTGCACCTCGGTGATGTCGCTCACCACATTGCGAACCAGCTGCGCGCCTTCCTGTGCCTTGGTGCGCGCGGTATCGGAGGTATCAGAGGCCTTGGCTGCATTTTCCGCAACTTCGCCCACGGTGGCGTTCATCTCATCCATGGCAGAAGACGTAACCGAAACACGCCGGGACTGTTCCTCTGCCCCATTGCTCGACTGCGTAATCAAAGCAGAGAGCTGCTCTGTGGCAGTTGATACCACCTCAACGACGCTTTCAAGCTGGTGCGCGGCCTGCAACATACCCTCGGCCTTGGCGCGCTCGGCCTGCACCTTGGCAGCCTGAGCTTCTTGCGTGGCTATTTCTGCATGGTGGGCCTGCTCCGAAGCTTCGGCGCTTTTTTGCTCCGCCTCGGCGATCTTGTCCTTCATGGTTCCCACCATGTTCTGCAAGACATGATAAACGCCGCCGGGCTTCTTTTGCTGACGGAAGGTCACGTTAAGATCTCCGTCAGCAATCTTGCCAGCAACTTCGGCAAGATAGCCAGGGTCTTCACCAAGCTGGCGCATGACCTCGCGCGTAAGCAACATGCCCTGCCCCACAGACAAAATAAAACCAATGGCAATGGCCGCAAAAATCATTTTTTTGGAAAAATCAGCCAGGTCGTCATTGGACTGGGCCAGCAGATGGCCCTGCTCTTCCTTGGACTCCACAAGGCGGTTGATGGCGTCCTGATACTGATTGGCCAGTTTGTTTCCTTCACTATCAAGATAGGCTTCGGCTCCGGCGGTATCGCCAGACTGCTTTATTTTGAGGACCTTGTCCGTCATGCCTCTGAACTCAGCGCGGTGCACCTTGTACTCTTCGATAATCTGCTTTGCCTTGGCAGAAATGAGAGTTTTCTCCACAGCTTTTGAGCTGTCGTCTATTTCTTTGCGCAGCGCTTCAATCTGGGCAGTGCGTTTGCTGACCTCCTCGCCAGACGTTGCACCCACGATACCTTCCATATTGACGCGAATACGTTGAAAACCTACGGCCAGCTTCAGCAGATCCGCCATTGGGACGGTGGCGCGCTCATAAAGGATTGTGTCCGCATTATTGACCTTTCCCAGTTCAAAAACGGCAAAAACACCTACGCCCAAGGTCATCAGCGAAGACAGGATAAAACTCACAATGAGCTTTGTTTGCAGTTGTGTATTTTTTAAAAGGCTCATGTTCGATTCTCCAGGAGAGGGGGATTTTATACTATTAGCATACTACTTTCTTTATCGGCATAGTCTTTAAACATTTTAGGTTATCAGCAAAAGTAATTAAAAATATTTTCCATATAACATGCTACAATCCTTTGTTTAGCTGCCCAACCAAATCACTGCCATAGTATCCACCAGCGTATGCACAGGCCGCTCGCCAAATCAGGACTTATCAATCGGTCTGAGAGGAATGCAGATTTCCGTCAGCAGGTCTGCAGGAGGGGTCGTTTGCGGTGAATTCCAGTATATTTCAAAACCCGGATCATTATACGGCTCGCGTCCGCTCTGCGGAAACCACATGCCAAACAGCGACCTGTAGGCCGGATGCAGCAGGGAGTACGGCCCCCTGATGCGCAGCGCGGCATATTCCTGTTCCCCGCCAATATACCGCAAAAAAATATCCTCACTCTGTAGCAGGGGGCACAATTCGGCACTTGCTTCCAGTAACTCTGGTGGCAGGCTGACGCAGGCATCCATGCGGCACTTTTGGGGCGCGGTGATGTCCGGGTTGTCGTAGCTCACGCCGTAAGCCACCGAGGCATCAGAAAGCAGGCCGTTGGCCCCCAGCGCGCCGCACAGTTTTTCCCATGCAGGAAAACTCTCGTCATATGGGCCTGTGTGTCGCACGGCAGCTACCAGGCGCGGTGCAAACTTTTCGATGCGTACTTCCATGGTCGGGAGGTCGGTCATTTCATGGTAAAACAGGGGACGCGTCAGATCACGTCTGCGGGCAACCTCCAAATGTCCCTTCCGGCGGCGATATTCAGACGGCAGCATGCCCATATGCGCCCGAAAGGCGCGCGTAAAGGCATCCACGCTGTCGTAGCCCGCGCCAAGTGCTATCTGGGTAACAGATTCAGGGGAATGCCCAAGCTGCATTGCCGCGCGCTCCAGCAATATACGGCGCACGTATGCCGCAACGCTCTCGCCCCCATGGATGAAAATATCCGGTGAAAATGATAGGGCGAAAAACAGGCTATGCGCGCTAGTTCTTCCAGATTGGGCCTGTCATCAAGGTGCTGCTCAATGTGGCGCAGCACAAGGCCTATACGCTGCTGGTAGGTAAGTATTTCCATGTATTCTCCCATCTCGACGCTGCCTGCCAAGGGCCACGGTGGGCAGAAGCGCAAAAAAAGTCGAGCGAATTTTCTCGACCTGCATCACGATGCCTTCACACACCAATATTCATTCACAAGGAGAAGTTATGAACGAATTTGAAATAAAGGTTGTGGATTTTCCGGCCAAGCAACTTATGGGCATCAAGGTGCGTACCAACATGGCAAAAGCTAAAGTGGATTGCTCTGCCCTGTGGCAGAGCTTCTGCCCGCAAATGCCCAAAATTCATGGCAAGGAAAGCTACGGGGTCTCCATCATGCTCAATGCCCAGGATTTTGATTACTGGGCCGCCGTTGAGGCCGAAGGCCAGGTTCCGTCAGACATAGAAACAACCAGCATTTCGTCCGGTTCGTACGCCCGCTGCACCGTGCCGAATCTGGAAAGTATCGGTGCGGGATACATGTTCATGTACCAGACGTGGCTTGGCGGGCAGCAAGAATGGAAACTGAACGAGCAGGCCCCCTGCTTTGAGTTGTACCCTGCGGACTGGAATCCGAGTATGCCGTTTGACTTGTTTATGCCGGTCAAGCGTTAGATTCCACCGTCCGGCGAAGTTGGGACGCCTGCGCGGCCCAGCCTCGCCCGAGAGGCACTAAGTTTATCTTTTCTGCCCTCCGGGCACCGGATTCCGCCGTCCGGCGGAGTTTGGGACGCCTCTGCGGCGCGCAGCAAGGCGGGGCCGGTTATGGGGCTATGCCCCCTTCTCGGCCCCCCTTGCATCCCCCCCGAAGCACCCCCTGAGGTTTTCAGATCCCGCAAAACAGCGAGGGCAACGCGGCTATAGCTGCGGGAGCTTCCCTCACTCGCTGCGCTCGCTCAGGTGATCTCCCTCCGCGCCGCGTAAATGCCAGAGGACGCCTTCGCTTCGACCAGTATCCGCTTCAGCCAAATTCCACTGATCTAGTCGCTCGTTTAGGAAATGGCTTCGTACTCTTTCCCCACGGATTCTGGGTTTTCAGTCACCTCCAAGCCCAGGCTAACCACAACAAAAAAACTACGCGATATAGGAAAGTTATGCGCGTAAATGGCAAGTTTCATTCGGTCATAACTAGCAGAATGAATTGCGAGTCAGAAAGAGCTGCCCTCCATCAAAAGCTGGTCGTGGAGTCGCCTTCCTTAAACTCGCCGGAGCGAACGCGGAGGCGACGGCTGGTGTTGGACGAATTTGCAAAATACGCGTTTTGCGGTCTGAAAAGGAAACGCCGGGATTTAGAGCGCAGCGTACTCAAGTACGTGAGCATCAAAATCCCGGCGCTGACGCATTCAGGGCGCAAAAGTCGGTTTTGCGTAAATGCGCCTGACAGGCTCACCCACCCCGCCACCAAAATCTTCCCGCCTTTTCTTACCCTCCCAGCCCTTCCCTGTGCCGCAGGGCTACACCTGCGGCTTACGGCTTAAAATCAACGACATATAGGGCGGTGTCTCGCCCGCTGCACAAGCCCCGCCAAGCCCCCGACAAACCTTCTCCGCAGACTGCTCCACATGGCTCGCCAACACGCACGACTCCAGCCGGTTGGTCGCGCCCAAGGCTTCCGCAATGGCGGGCAGGTTGCGGTAGGCCTTGAGAATCACGGCCGTATCACTCTGTTGCAATGAATCTTCCAGACTCTCCCGGCTGTTGATGCCCGGTATGATGCGCAAGGTCTCGCCGTTTTCGCACAAAACGGTGCGGGTGCGGGCAGCTGCCGCCTGAAAGGACGTGATGCCGGGAATGACCTCCACCGCCAGATGCGGCGCACATTCACCAAGGGTGCGCATGAGGTAGCCAAACGTGCTGTACACCAGCGGATCGCCAATGGTCAGAAAGGCGGCACTCTGCCCGCTTTCCAGAACGTCTCTGGTGGTCTGGGCCGCTACGCGCCATGCCTCGCGCAGCACGGAGCGGTCGCGCGTCATGGGAAATTCCAGCCGCAATACGCGCACATCAGCCCGCAGGTGCGGACGCGCCGTGTCCAGCGCCGCAGAAAAGTCATTGCGGGGCGAGGCTGCCGCAAGGATAACATCCACCTCGCCCAACACCCTGACTGCCCGCAGGGTCAAAAGATCGGGCGCGCCGGGGCCGACGCCCACGCCGTAGAGAATTCCGTTCATTACCTGCTCTCTTTACAATACTCTGAAATATTTATGGGATCAGCGGTGCAGCCAGCTATCCAGCTCTTCCGCCGCATCCAGGGCGCGAGGGCCGGGGCGGGCAAACCGCTCTTCGTCAACTATTAGTACGCGGCCAGCGCGCTGAGCGCGCAAATCCCTGTAATGATCGCGCTCGGCCAGAGGCGTTGGTTCAGGATTCATGGGACCTTTCTGAATAATGTACGCATCCGGGTCTGCCGCAATCAGGGATTCCTCGCTGTAACGCACCAGTTTTTTACCGTCGCTCACCACGTTTTCGCCCCCCACAAGGGCCAGTATCTCGCTACTGATGCCACCGCGTCCGGCAGCCAGCAGATTGGGATAACGCACCTCGTAAAAGACGCGCGTCACGGGCTTGCCAGCATTGCGGCTGCGCAATGCCTGCACACGGCTCTTCCAGCCGTCTACAAGAGCCTGGGCCTTATCTTCGCGCCCAACAAGCCGCCCCAGAGTTTCCGTCACCTCAAACAGCCGTTCAAAGGAATTTACTTCAAAGGTCAGTACCTTGAGTCCCAAGGAACGCAAATTCTCGGTCTGGGTTTGGGCTTCGCTGCGGCCTTCAAGCTGCAAGACAACATCCGGCTGTTGCGCCAGCACAAGCTCGGCATTGGGGCGCATGTGCGTGCCAATGGCAGGCAGGGCCGCAAGCTCCGGCAGATTGCCGTCGGCAGCGGTGCGCGCCACCAGCAGGTCGCCAGCGCCCAGAGCCAGAAAAATCTCGTTAAACGCACCGTACAGGGCGATCACCCTTTTGACGGGTTGGGCAAAAGTTACTGTTGCGCCCGTGTCGTCCGTGATGACAATAGGGACGGAATCACTGGACTTGCTGTTTTCAGAGTTAGCCGCCTGCGCCTCTGACGGAAGCAGGATCTGACCGAGCAGCAGATTCAGGCCCAGACACAGCAGCATGAAGAGAGGCCGCCGGGACAACAGATTTTTCCCCGCTCCACGGGCCTTTTGCGCTGGCAAGCAGGGCCTGAGGCAGTCCCCACCGGGGGTGGGGCAACACGCAGATGGGTATGTTGTAGAGCGCACCGAGATTCTCCTCTGTAAAAACCTTTGCTACCGGCCCGTCAAAAACCAGCTTTCCGTCCCGCAAACCCATAAGGCGCGTGGCATACAGAGCCGCCAGATTGCAGTCGTGCACGGCCATGAGCACACAGGCTCCTGCGGCGCGGCGGCGCTCAAGCAGGTCGAACAGATCGACCATGCGCGCCCAGTCCAGCCCTGCGGCCAGCTCGTCCAGCAGCAGGAGCGGACTTTCCTGCGCAAGGGCGCGGGCCAGCAAAACCCGTTGCAACTCGCCGCCCGAAAGTTCTGTGAGCCTGCGGTGCGCCAGCAGCGCGGCCCCGGTTTCTTCAAGCGCCCGGTCTGCTGCGGCATAATCTTCCCGCCCATAAGCTCCAAGCCACGAAAGATGGGCAAAACGCCCGAGCAGCACCATCTGCCGCGCGGTAAGGCCCTGCGGCAACTGCCCTCGCTGCGGCACCACGGCCACCATGCGGGCGCGCTCGCGCGGCTTCAATGTTGCCAGCGGACGGCCCTGAATCTCAATGGCGCCAGCCTGCGGCGTCAGCACCCCCGAAAGGGTGCGCAGCAGCGTTGTTTTACCGCTGCCGTTGGGGCCAAGCAGGGCGGCGCACTCCCCGGCGTGCAGGGTAAAGCCCGCGTCCCGCAGCACACTCTGCCCGCCGTATCCGGCGCGCACCCCGGCAATACGCAGCACAGGCGGTGCAGTGCGCCCCTCATGACGAATATTTTGGCCAGGCCGCAGCATCAGCGCCTCCGCACCAGCAGGGCGAAAAATGGCCCGCCAAGCAAGGCCGTGACCACGCCCACGGGCAATTCCTGCCCGCCGGAAAGCACGCAACGGGCCAGCACATCGGCCCAGACCAGCAGCACCCCGCCGCCGAAAAAGGCCGCAGTCAGCAGGGGGCCGTGCCCCCAGCCCAGCAGCAGACGCAGCACGTGCGGCACCACCAGCCCCACAAAGCCGATCACCCCGGCCACGGCCACGCAGCCAGCTGTCATGCAGCTTGCCCCGGCCAGCAGCCACAGGCGGGCGCGGCCCACATCAAGGCCGGTCTGGGCGGCCTGCTCATCCCCAAGGGAAAGCACGTCCAGGGCGCGCCAGCCAAAAGCCGTTGCCAGCAAGCCCGGCACAAGGGTCGCCAGCAAGAGGGGCAGGCTGCTCCAGCCCCGGCCCTGAAAGGAACCCATGATCCAGAACACAATACTGGTTACGGATTCCTCGTTGAGGGCCTTCACAAGGGCCACCAGCGCCCCTAAAAATGCTGCCACGGCAATGCCCGCAAGAATCACGCTCTCCCGGCTGAACGCGCCGTCGCCGCGCCCCAGCCACAGTGCGCAGCCAAGGGCCGCGAGTGCGCCGATCAGAGCCGCAGGGGCCACCAGCCCGGC
Source organism: Desulfovibrio sp. (assembly GCF_019422935.1). Classification (NCBI taxonomy): domain Bacteria; kingdom Pseudomonadati; phylum Thermodesulfobacteriota; class Desulfovibrionia; order Desulfovibrionales; family Desulfovibrionaceae; genus Desulfovibrio; species Desulfovibrio sp. The sequence continues at coordinate 103,700 of NZ_JAHZCJ010000008.1, forward strand.
ATGGCTGAAGCCAGCCAGCCCCGGCACATTGCCCAACCACGGGATGCTCCCCAGCATGGCCACCAGCGGCCCGCCAAGGGCTATAGCCATGCTGGCCCCGCAGGCGGCCCCGGCGGAAATTCCCAGGGTAAAGGGATCAGCCAGCGGATTGCGCAACACGCCCTGCAATGCTGCCCCGGCCATAGCCAGAGCGCCGCCGCACAGGGTGGCCAGACACACCCGGGCAAGGCGGATGCTTACCACGACCCCGGTCAGGGCCGGATCATCGGGCGCAGACGCAAAGCCTGCCAATGCCGCCAAAGCGCGAAACACGCTCTGTGCGCTCAAGGGCACAGGCCCCGGCAAACAGGCCAACGGCAGCGAAACAAGCCACACGACCACAAGACCGGTAAAAACCGGACACAGCCTGCGGGATTGCGGGAAGGAGGAGTGAGAAGATGCGGTCGTTCTGGTCATGCCAGCCCTCTGGCCGTAGCCTGCGGGGGCACACGCGGGCCAAAGCGTTGGCTGACCTCAGGGGTCAGACCCTTGCCCAGTGGCGGCCTGCGCCGCGCGAGCATAAAAAAAGCCTCTTCCACTCGTGGTGGAAGAGGCCCGTATTTCCTCTGTCCTGCCGGCAAAAACCCGTTGCCGTGGGGCGGCCAATGCCGCACCGTGGTGCCGTCATTCCATGACTGCGCACCTTGGGGCATGGCAGGTCTTCCGGCTTGGTTCCCCTGCTCCGGCCTTCCCGTTTCCAGTGGCGCAAGATGGAGCAAGGTTAAGAACCTCACGGCGGCGGGTCCGCTCCCGTTTTTCACGGGATTCCCTTTTCAAGCCGGTCTACCCGGCTACCAATGCCGCCAACACTCTAGGCGCGGCCTTGCGGCCTGTCAATGGCTCAGGCTGCGATCCACACAAGGCTGGCCTGACGGCCCGAGCGTCTGGCGCAGCGGTAGGAGAAAAACTGCTCGTTGTTGCTGGCGGTGCAGATGTCCAGCCCGTAGATGTTGCGGGGCAAAAGACCCGCGCGCTCCAACTGGTGCCGCGTGAGGCCCCATAAATCCATGGTTTTGCTGTTGGCGTCAAACCAGGGCAGGTAGGGATCGCCCCACTCCTTCTCAAAATTGACAAATTCCGCCTTGCCCGGCCCGAGGCTGGGGCCGCGTACGGCCAGCAGATCGCGCGGTTCAAGGCCGTAACGTTCGCAAAAGCGGGCCACGCCGGTGATGGGGAAATCGCAGCGGTTGCCGCGCCAGCCCGCATGCATGGCGGCAATGTACGCGCCGCTTTTGTGGGCAATGAGGATGGGCTGACAATCTGCCGTCTTAATGAGCAGGCCAAGGCCGGGACGCGCTGTGGCCATGCCGTCGCCCTCCGCCGTGACGGGCGTTTCGCAGGCCACGGCTTCCGGCTCAAAAACAAAACCATCGCCGTGCACCTGCATCAGTTCGGCCCAGGCGGTCATGCCTTGCGGGCGCAGGCCTTCCAGCATGCTGCGGCGGTTGGCAATGACGTGTTCGGGGTTATCCTGCACGGTAAAAGCAATGTTGCCGCCGCCAAACTCGCCAAGGCTCACGCCTCCGGCGCGGGTCTGAAAGGCGCAACGCACCTGCGGAACACCGGGAAAAACAAAGGGGATATAGCTTATAGACACAGCATACGCTCTTCAGTACATATATAGTTGACCCGCTGATCCCAGGGGGCCAGGGGCAGGGATTCCACAAGCTGAAATTCAAAACACAGGCCCACGCGAGGGCAGGTGAATCCTTTTTCCAGAAAGCGGTCGTAATAGCCGCCGCCGTAGCCCAGCCGCCCGCCAGCGAGATCAAAGGCCACACCGGGCAGGAGCGCAAGGTCTAGGGAAAGGGGGTGTGCTGCCGCTGCACCGCTGCCGCCCGCCGCTTCCGGCCCAAAACCGGGCAGGGAATCGTGCGGTTCAAGCAGACCGAGCGGGCCGGGCCGCAACTGATCGGGGCCGCTGCAAGCCACAAAATCCATAAATCCCGGCTCGCTGCGCCGCACACGCGGCAGCCACACAAGCATACTGGCCTGCCAGGCCGCACGCAGCAGGTCTTGCGTGCCAAGCTCGCCCCTGACCCCCACATAGAGAGCCACAGACCGGGCATTCTTCCACAGGGTGGACTCCATCAGCCTGTTCTGCGCCGCATCGCTACGGATTTCGGCCAACTGGGGCAACTGCTCCGCCCGCAGGCGGCGCATGGCTTTGCGCACATCGTTTCTGGCCTGAGCCATAGCCTCGGTCAGCTCGCCAGAAAAATTGCCCGGCAAACACGTTGGCGGAGCATCCGACTGGTTCACTGGCTGGCGGGGCGGCGCAGGCGCGGAGGGCATGGCATCTGAGGGCAAGCGGCTCTTTCCTTGTGGTGCAATGTGTGGCATTCTCAACACCTGCGCCACTGTAACAAAGGAAGCAACACCATGCCAAGCGCCGACTCTCAGGATTTTCTCTGGATCGCCGTGGGCGACATCCACGACGAGCCTGAACGTTTTGCCCAGATACCGGAACTCTCGCAGGCTGACGGCATTATCGTTACCGGCGACCTGACCATCACCGGCGGCGTCAAGCAGGCAGAGCTGGTCATGAACGCCCTGTGCGTCCACGACATCCCCGTGCTGGCCCAGATCGGCAACATGGACAGGCCTGAAGTTGACCAGTGGCTGAGCGAAAAAGGCTGGAACCTTCACGCCGTCACCCGCGAGCTTACACCCGAAATCGCCATCTTTGGCGTTGGGGCCTCCACATTTACGCCCTTTGGCACGCCAAGCGAATTTCCGGAATCCGCATTTTCCGCGTGGCTTGAAACCTGCTGGCAAAAAGCCCGCCATTATCCGCACAGCGTGCTTGTTTCGCACAATCCGCCCAAGGATACCGCTTGCGACATGATCCCCGGCGGCATTCATGTGGGTTCCACTGCCGTGCGCGAATTTCTGGAAGAAGCCCAGCCGGATATCTGCCTGTGCGGGCATATCCACGAATCGCGGGCCATGGACCGCGTGGGGCGCACCCTTGTGGTCAACCCCGGCATGCTGGCGCAGGGCGGCTACGTGCTGTTGCGCTCCAATTCAGGCCAGCTCTCCGCCGAACTCAAGATGCTTGAAGACTGATTTTTGTCTGCCGCATCTTCCGGAGCGCATTGTAAGGATGTAATTCGGCGGATGCGGCCCTTGCCACAGCCCCGCGCCCGCCTCCACAATTTTTCTTCTGCCTCCACAGCATGTTATGATGACATGGTTCAGCCTTGCCTCGCGCATTTTCTCGCCCCGCCCCTGCCCGCTTGCATATTTTCAAAAAAAACGTACTCTCCAAAAAGCGGATTAGCATGCTGCCGCCTTCGCGCGCCTTGTTGGCGCTGCGGCGGAGCAATACGGCACATTCCCGTAAGTGCATGGCATGCTGGCTGAAATTTTCGCGGAGGCTCAGCGCCCCGCAGCAAAAGGATTTTCATGACCATAGACCAAGACACCCCCGTGGTCGCTTCACAGCAAGCCACGGATGCATCGTCGCAGGAAGTTTCCAAACCCAAACGTTCAACCACAACACGCAGCAAAGCCAAACCAGCCGCCAAGCCAGCCTCTGGCAAAACAGCTTCTGGCAAGGCCGCGTCCAAATCTTCCGAATCTGCGCCTGCCAAGGATTCTTCTGAGTCCAAAGGCGCTTCCGATTCCAAGGCCGCCCAGGCCGAATCAGCTTCATCCAAGACCACGGCATCAAAGACCGCCGCAACCGCCAAGGCCGCAGGCCGCAGCGCGGGCAAAACAGCAAAGACGACTACCGCCAGAGCCAAAAAATCGGCCGACGCCTCCAAAGAAATTTCTGGCAGCACGGCAGATGCCGTAGCGCCCAAGTCAGCTGCGACCCCTGCTGCTGAGGCCCCAAAAACTGCTGGCAAGGCTGCTGGCAAAACGGCAAGCAAATCTTCTGCCAAAACCCCTGCCAAGGCTGCTGGCAAAGCCGCAACGCCCCGCAAGGGCAAGGCCGCAGAAGCCGACGCGCCGGAATCCACTGCCACGGCCAAAGCTTCCGAAGCGTCTGAGGGTTCCAAGCAGGAAGCCACACAGCAAAAATCTGCCGCTCCCCAAAAGCCTGCCTCAAAGGCTCCCAAAGGTCGGCCCGCAAAAGCAGCGGCAAAAAACACGGCTCAGGCAACTGCGCAGACCATTGACGCAGCGTCTGCAAGCACAGCCCCCAAGGCCGCAAGCCCCACATTAGACCAGCCTGCGGTTTCTACTGCTCTCACCAGCCCGGCCCCTGTGGCTCAAGCCCCTGCAAAAGCAGCGGAACAGAGCGCAAAGCAGACAGCGGGACAAATTTCAGACAAGCCCGCCGAGGCGGCTCCGCGCCAGAACGCCCCCTCAGCGGAACGTGGGCAAAGCCCCAGACAGGCTGCTGATCAAAACACAAACAAGGCCGCCGATGTACCTGCCGCCCAGGCGGAACAGGGTGCGGAACAGGCCGCAGAAAGCGGCGCTGCATCTGCCTCTGGCGAGGCTGCTGCCGGAGATGGGCCGCGCCGCAAGAATCGGCGTGGACGTCGTGGCGGGCGTGGCCGCAACCGCAAAAAAGAACTGAACGGGCAGGAAGGCGCGCAAACCGCCGAGGATCAGGCCAGCACCGCTCCCCTCGACGAGGATGACGATGCCCTTGATCTGGGTGATGACGCGCCAGAACAGGCCAGCCGTACCCAGGCGCAGGATACGCGCCCCCAGAACGCCCCCAGGCAGAACAAGCCCGCCAAGCAGGCCAAACCTCAGCAGCAACAGCAGCAGAGCAAGTCTGAAAACGGCAAGCCTGCTGAAGGCAACAAATCCGCTGAGAGCAACAAGCCCGCCATTGCCGCCAATGCTGGCAAGGCTCCTGCCGAAGCCCCCAAGGGCAAGCGGCGCATGTTCATCAGCGTGCTGCCCGGCGAACAGGTAGAAGTAGCCCTGGCTGAAGACGGCCAGTTGCTGGAATACTATCTGGACATGCTGCACCAGCGCAAAATCAAGGGCAATATTTACAAGGGTGTCATCCACAACATCGACACCAACCTTCAGGCCGCCTTTGTCAGCTACGGCGCGGGCAAGAACGGATTCCTCCAGATTGACGAGGTGCATCCCGAATACTGGCTGGCCCACCACGAACCCTCCAAGGGCAAGAAATTTCCGCCCATTCAGAAGGTGCTGAAGGCAGGTCAGGAAGTGCTGGTGCAGGTGGTCAAGGAACCCACCGGCAGCAAGGGCGCTTTTTTGACCACATGGCTTTCCCTTGCCGGGCGCTTCCTTGTGCTTACGCCGGGGCAGGATCAGATCGGTGTTTCCCGCAAGGTGGATGACGATGACGAGCGTTCGCGCCTGCGTGAAATGATGAACGGCATTGACCCCGGTCAGGGGCTAGGCGTCATTGTGCGCACTGTCAGCGCCGGGACCACCAAGACGACGCTCAAGAATGATTTGCAGTATCTCAAGCGTGTCTGGCGCGATATCCGCAAAAAGGCCACCGAGGTTTCCGCCCCGACCCTTATCTATCAGGAGCCGGGCCTTTCAGAGCGTGCCGTGCGCGACTATCTGACCGAGGACGTGTGCGAAATCTGGGTTGATAATGACGAAGTGGCGCAGAGCGTGCGCGACACGGTGAACCTGCTGTTCCCTCGCCGCAAGGATCTTGTGCGGGTGCACACCGACATGCGCACGCCCATGTGGGAGCGCTTTAATCTGCGCCGCCAGCTGGAGCAGATTTATTCGCGCGAGGTGCTGCTGCCCTCTGGCGGACGCTTGGTGTTTGACCAGACAGAAGCCCTCATGGCCATCGACATCAACTCGGGCAAAATTTCCGGCAAGGGCAACTTTGAGGCCATGGCGCACAAAACCAATATGGAAGCCGCCGAAGCCATTGCCCGCCATCTCAAGCTGCGCGACATCGGCGGCCAGGTGGTTATCGACTTCATTGAAATGCGCGACAAAAAGCACGTGCTTGAAGTGGAAAAAACCCTGCGCACAGCCATGAAAAATGACCGTGCCCGGCACGATGTTGCCCGCATGAGTTCCTTTGGCCTGCTGGAACTAGTGCGCCAGCGCACTGGCTCCTCGGCTTTGGCCATCTCGCTTGAGCCTTGCCCCGCCTGCGGCGGCACAGGCATGCGCCGCAATATCGAATGGCAGGCATTGCAGGCATTGCGCGAACTGCGCCGCATGGTCAGCGCGGAACCCAAGGAAAAATGCGTATTTCCGGCAAGCCCGGAACTGGCCCTGTATCTGCTGAACCACAAGCGCGACACCCTGCGCGAGATTGAGCAGGATTATGGTAAATGTCTGGAAATAATGGTTCGTCCTTAGAATACGGCACGGCAGCCGGGGTGGAAACCCCGGCTGCTTTTTCTGCACAGCACTCCCCCGCTGACTCCGCACCCGCAGGCTCTGCTCTGGCATGCTCCATTGATGCTGCACCCGCAAATCCCTTGCCCGCCAACAGCCTGCTACTGCATGTCTGCTGCGGCCCGTGCTCCGTCATGCCCATCACGCGCCTGCTGGACGAAGGCTTTGCCGTAACCGCATGGTTCATGAATCCCAACATTCAGCCGCTGGCAGAATATCTGCGCCGCCGCGAAGCCGCCGGGCAATGCGCTGAGCGTCTTGGCGTGCCGATTATTTACGCTGACGAAACATGGGACATCACCAACTGGCTGCGCTCTGTTGCAGGGCGCGACACGCCGCCTGCCCGCTGCGCATATTGCTGCGAAAGCCGCATGCAGGCAGCCTTTGCTTTTGCGCGACAGCAGAGCTTTGCCTGGGTGAGCAGCAGCCTGCTCTACTCGCGCTACCAGCCCCACGAGGTCATCAAGGCCGCAGGGGAGCAACTGGCGGCCCAGGAGGGCGCGCCGGGCTTTGCCTATCGCGATTTTCGCACGGACTGGCAGGAAGGCATCGACCGCTCAAAGGCCATGGAACTCTACCGTCAGCCCTACTGCGGCTGCGTTTACAGCGAGGCGGAGCGCTACCAGAAAAAGCTTTTGCGGTGCATCAAGGGTTGATCAAAAAATTTTCGCAATTTTCGCTTGACCTTGCCCCTGATTTTCCGTAAACACTTCCTTGCCTGAACGTTCCCCGATAGCTCAATTGGCAGAGCGGGTGACTGTTAATCACTAGGTTGGCGGTTCAAGTCCGTCTCGGGGAGCCAAAAGAAAGCAAGCCTTTGCGAGAGATCGCAAAGGCTTTTTTCGTTTTATTCCAGCAAGTTATTCTGTTGAGATACCCACCAGAAACGGGCCCTCGCACATAAGGTATTTTCATGCACGCTTCACAGCCCTCCCCATGCATTTCACCGCGACACAAGCCTGCGCTTCCCGTATGACAAAAAAGCCGCCCCTGATCTTCAGCAAAAAAGATCAGGGGCGGCTACCTTCCCTTCAGGCCGCGCCAGAAGAGTTTTTAGCTAGAATGTCAGCGCCAGATCCACAACAGGGAATGCTGAACAGGGTTGACCTTGAAGTTATCCCTGCCGCCGCCGGATTCATAGTTCAGCCCAGTCGCACGATAACCGCACAAGCCTGAACTTCCCAAACCGTTAGCTTCAAAATGCCGCTGCCCGCAAATGTGGCCGCCCTAAATGCAGCCCGCAGCCAGGTCATACCTATTTTCACTGCGCTTGCTTGGCAGAACTTTTTGCGCACGCGCTCTCGATATCGGAATCGCCGCTAATCTGGCGGAGGGCCTGGGCGTAACGCTGATTGCCGCCCTGCATTCCGGCAGCCTGACACAAAAACTCCAGAGCCTTTGCGCGGTCAGTCTTGGCAGCAAGAAGGCCAAGATTATAAGCGGCATCAGACATGGTCGGCGCAAGACGCAAAGCCCTGAGAAGCATCTGCTCTGCCTCCGCCCTGAAACCTCGTTCTGCCAGTATCAGGCCAAGATTATAGGCAATGGCTGCATTGTCGGGATCA
>NZ_JAHZCJ010000008.1:111631-180623 GCF_019422935.1 Desulfovibrio sp.
TGCCTTGCGCAAGGAAGCTTCCGCCCCGGCCATGCTGCCCAGACGGGCCAGAGCCATTGCAGAATTGACATGGGCGGCGCTGGCGTCCGGCCGCAGGCGCAAGGCGGCCTCATAGGCCGAAAGGGCCGCAGCGGGTTCGCCCGAACGCAGCAGGTAGTTGCCACGATTATAACTACCCGTCCAGTCATCGGCTCTGGCAGTAAAGGATTGCTCCAGTTCCACCCTGGCCTTGGCGACGGCCAGCAACGAGGATTCCGGGATATCCTGGCTCTGCACGCCAGCCAGGGCCTCGGCGGCCCGAACCCGCACAAGCCGGGATGGATCGGTGCAGGCTTTGGCGAGAGCGCTCACTGTGGCTGTCTCGCGATTTTCGGCCAGCGAGGCCGCAGCACTGGCGCGAACCAGCTCGGATTCATCGTTCAGGGCAGCGCGAACCACCGGCCACTTGGCGCTGTCCGGGCAGGCGCGCAGCAGGCGCAACATGGATGCGGCGTAAACAGCGTCTCGCTCTGGCTCCGCCAAGGAGGCAAGCATGGCTGGCAACTGGCTGAAGTTACGCTGCCGCGCATCCAGAATATGCCGGGCACGGGCAAGCACAGGGGCCTGATAGTCTCTTGGCCGCCATTGGCGCACAATGGCATCTGCCCACGCTGCATCCTTATCCGGGTGGCAACCAAGGCATGCGTTTGGCGAGCCAAAACTGGCAGTTGCGGCAGGCGTTGGCGGGCGCATGGAGTGGTCGCTCCGGCTCATGCGGGCAAAATCCGTCTTGGGCATGTGGCATGCAATACAACGGGAGCCGGGGCTTTCCGGCTTGTGCCTGGTGTGTTTGTCCAGCCCGGCTTCCTTGTCTTTATGGCAAGGCAGGCAGGCCTGATCCGGATCCTTGGCCTGACGGAAACGCCCGCTGGAAGTATGGCAAAAGATGCATTCCAGTTTGCCCGCGCGCACACAGGGGGCAGACAGCCAGGACGTGAAGGTAAAGTTTTCTCCCAGGTCGCGCCCGTCTGGATAGTAATCCTCATTTTCCAGCAGGATCAGATCAAAGTGGTCAAAAAAACGCTCGCCAGGGCGGAACGAATCCGTGATGGGCGACATTTTCGCATGGCACGAGGCGCAGGAATCATCGCGCTGCTGGCGATCCAGGTCTATTTTTATACGAATGATTTTCAGATCCGCAGGCGGCTTTCCCGGTTGCGCGGCAAGGCAAACGTCATTGTGGGCCTGCGACGGCCCGTGGCATGTTTCGCAGTTGATGCCCGGTTCGCGCCATATGGTGCTGTAGCTATCGGTTGCCGCATCATAATTGGTGGCCAGCTGACTGACATGGCAGGCGTGGCAGGAGGTGTTGAAGGTGTAGGCGCGGTCGCGCCAGTTGAGGCCTTCGCGCCCGCCAGCCCGGAAGTGGGGGCTGCGCCGCGCCGTGCTGTCTGCAACCGCGAACCACTGGCGGTTGCGCACGTCAAAAGCCAGAGGCAGTGTCTGCAAGCGCCCGCGCTCAAGCTTGGTAAGAAAATAATAAACGTTTTTGCCGCCAAGCACCTGAGCAATGGCGTAGTCGTGCTTGCCGTCCGGGCCAGTCTCGCGCACAAAACCCTGCCCCGGCCCGCAATAGGCGCGGTAAACCCGCCCGCCGGATTCAATGCCTTTATCCTGCGGGGTCAGCTGCGCGCCAACCGTGGCATCTGCATAGGGTTGCATGGCCAGCCCGTGGCGGGATGTGGACCAGAGGGAATAAAATTTTTCGTGGCAGCTCTTGCAGCTTTGCGAACCGGCAAATCCGTCAGAGGCATCTGCCGCAAGGGTTGCGTCCGGCCCGCAGACAAGGGCAAGCCCCAGCAACAGGGCCTGCCCGCATCTGCATATATTCTTCGCTATTTTCAAGCCTAGTATCCTGGCAGAAGGAAATTGGGCGGATACTTTTTCAACACGCCACGGTAGCGGCCAAATTCCGAATTAATGATATTCCCCACCGGTATGTGGCGAATACCAACGGAATCGTCTTCCTGTGGATTGGTGTACAGGTTGAACATCACAAGGCCGCCGGTTTTTTCCACAATGCCGCCGGTAAAGCCGCCATTGTAGCCCTTGTGGGTGATCATGTCGGTAATCTGCACGGCCTTGTGCACCTTAAATTCGTCGATGCGCACAGCCGCAAAGATGCTGCCCAGCCAGTACAGGATGCTGCGCCGGTTGGAATTGCCCTTGTCAGCCAGCAGGAAGGAAAGCTGGTCGATGCCGTCCACATAACGGTCTGGGGGCAGCAGCTTGGCAAGCTCCGCACCGGGCTTGCCAGCGAGGGAAAGCGCTGTGGGCAAAATGTCCGCAAGGTCAAAAAGACCTTCCGTCTTGCGGGGGGAGATTACGCCCTTGAAGTATGCAAACGTAGGCACGCGTGTGCCGCCTTCCCAGGTGGTGCCCTTGTATCCGCGGAACGGTGAACGGCCATAGGGGGAGACTTCGCCTTCCGGTCCGTTATCCGAGGTGAAAATAACCAGCGTATTTTCAATCTGGCCGGAATCTTCAAGAGCCTTCATCAGGCGGGCGAAGACATCGTCCATTTCCACCATGCAGTCGGAATACGGCGTGCAGGCGCGGGATCTGCCCAGATACTTGTCGCTGGGATAGTTGTCAAAATGGCATCCGCGCGTGCCAAAATACAGAAAGAAAGGCTTGGGATTTTTTGCCTGAGCCTTGATAAAATTCTCGCCGTAGGTGGTCAGGTCATCATCCAGATGCTTGATGGTGTCGAGATCAATAACCCGCAGATCCTTGCAGCCTTTTTCGCCTTTTTTGCACTGCACTTCGCTGTGGCTGAAGGGGGCGTTTTCAAAAGCGGCAAATCTGGGGGGATTGAGGGCGATCTCTGGATTGGCATTGATGTCGCGCCATTCCGTGTATTCGTCAGAAACCGACAGAAAACCACGAAAATCGTCAAAGCCGACATTGTTGGGCAGGGAGCCTTCGTTCTCACCCATGTGCCACTTTCCTATGCCCTGGGTCACATAGCCCTGATCGGAAAGCAGTTTTGCAATGGTGATGGCCCCGGCCAGACCGCCCTGCTGCCCATACATGGGCGGGTATTGCAGGCCGTGATGCACCGGCAGCTGCCCGGTCATTATGGTGGCGCGAGTTGGAGTGCAGCTCGGTTGCGAATACGCCGAGGTCATGATCAACCCTTCGGAAGCGAATTTGTCCAGCGAGGGTGTGTCGTTGCCCACGGCTATGCCGCCGCCGTTAAAGCCCACATCCATCCAGCCTACGTCATCAAGCACAAAAACCAGAATGTTGGGTTTTTTACCGAACTTTTTTTCCAGCGCAGCCAGTTTTTCCCGAACGGCCTTGTCCTGCTCCGGATGGGGGATGACAGGCTCCAGATTGTCGGCGATTTTAACGGCGGGGACAGTAAGATACTGGTCGGGGTGGGGATATCCCTTGGCTTGAACGGGGCCGGATGATGTGCCCCTATCGTTTTGCGCAAGGGAAGTGCCAGAAACAAGCGCCATTCCCCCCAGCTGCATGAGGGTCAAGGCAGAACACAAACAGATAAAACGCAAGAATTTATCCATGCTTCCTCCGAACAACAGTGCTTAGCCGAAGATGTTCGAAAAATAGCATCGTAAATACGGCTTGACTAGATAAAAATATTGTTATTTCGCAATATTCGTAACTACAATAATTCTATAAACTTTATTTTTTGCATCACACCAATGCAGTATCATTTCAGTACAAAATTGTCATATAGACGTGACGTATAACATATTAATGTCTCAGATATTTTAATCTTTATATCATTCTCAATCCATCTTATTTTTCATGTTGTTACAATACTCACCAAACATTACTATATCCATGTAAAATCAGCAGCACAACATATTAATAAATACACGACAATATGACATATTATTTTTTTCAACGCATAGCAATAAACGTAAGTAATATTTTAAAAAACATATACATTATCCTTACTGCATGATTAAACAACATTTTTTATACACTACAAGATATGTTCTGACATCGGATGCTTTTTTCCAGTTATGGCACAAGGCCCAGACCGGTAGATATTTGATCAAGACCAACCTGGACACATGACCGCAACCGCCTTTGCGTGCTTTAAATGCCGATGGATATTTTTGTCCTGCCGTTCAATACAGAAAAAACTTTGATATTATAAATAGTTATATTTTATCCAACTATTTTTATTCAAAAAACATACGGCATCATGTAAACTTGGAGCCACAGCGAGTAGGTAGTGCCACATCCACGGTAGGCGCCGAATCGGTTTCCACGGTACCCGGTTGAATTTATTTAAAATAATGGTGAATCATGCCCACTGCAGAGCAAAGCACCAGAGAAAAGAAAGGCGCGTTATGCAACTGCAACAGGCGCATGCTTGCCATCACGGCGACGTCCCTTCTTTTTCTGCTGACGATCATCTGGTCGGCAACCCTGTGGGACATTGCACGCTCAGAAAAAGAAGTTCAGTCTACTGTTGAAATTACCACGCGCACCTTGGCCCGCGCCCTGAGCGAGCACATGCTGTCCACGATCAAGCGCCTTGAGCTTGCCATCAAGGAGCTGGATGCAGCATGGACTCCCGACCAAAAGGATATCCGCGCAGAAGCGGAGGGGTTGAAAAAAATCATCGGCGATCTTGCCCTGCAAATTTCCATAGTAGAACCTGACGGTCTTGTTTCCTATTCAACCCTGCCGCACATTGCGGGCATAAGAATAGCCGACCGAGAGCACTTCAGTGTGCACCTCACCCCGCCCTGGCGGGAAATTTATGTTGGCAAGCCGGTTCTGGGCCGCGTTTCCGGCAAATGGACCATCCAGTTTTCCAGCCCCATTGTCCGACAAGAAAAACTTGTCGGCGTCATTGTTGTTTCTGTTGAGCCAGACTACTTTGCCTCATTCTTTCGCAGCCTTGGCCTCAATGCGCAAGATTCCATCGACGTCATCCGCTCCGACGGCACACTGCTTGTGCGCTCCACCGGCGATGGCCTCATCTACGGGCATATCATCAGCGGCACAGCCTACCTGAAAGCAAACTCCCCCGTCAGCGGCAACTTTCGCCGCCCTTCGCAGATTGACGGTATTGAACGGATATTCGGCTATTACAAGATTGGTCAGTATGGGCTGACCTTTGTAGTGGGCAGCGCAGTGGGCAACGCCTTTGCGCCTTTTGAGCAGATACGCTCCGCCACGTTATGCGCGGCGGCGCTGGTATCTGCCCTGCTGGTGGCTCTGGCCTTTCTTGCCTACGACAGCCTGCGCCGCCGTGATGAAGCCGAAAAGCAGCTGGAGCTTACGGGACAGGTATTTGATTTCACTGGCGAGGCCATCTGCATAACAGACAGCGAAACAAACATCCTGGCCGTCAACGAATCCTTTTGCCGCCTCACGGGTTTTTCGCAACCGGAGATTATCGGCAAGACGCCGCGTGTGCTGGCCTCAGGCCGTCACGGGGTGGAATTTTACAAGCACATGTGGGATCAGCTGTTTTCCAACGGCTGGTGGGAAGGCGAAATCTGGAACAAAAAAAAGGACGGCACCTTTTACCTTGAATGGCTGAACATCAAGGTGGTACGCAACCTGCGCGGGGGCATAACCAACTATATCGGCGTATTTGCCGACATAAAAAAAATTGCCGTCACCCAGCGGCGCATTGAATTTCTGGCCACGCACGATGAACTGACGCAGTTGCCCAACCGCGCCGTGTTTTGCGACCGCCTGCAAAAAGCGCTGGATTGCTACCCGCCCACCAGCTGCCAGTTTGCTGTTGCTTTTATCGACATTGATGATTTTAAAATAGTCAATGATTCCATTGGGCATGCGGCGGGCGACAGCCTGCTTAAAGAAATGGCCCTCCGCCTCACCTCCGCAGCTGGCGCGGATGCCGTTGTCTCACGCTTTGGCGGCGATGAATTTACCCTGCTGCTGGAAAATGTGGACGAAGCCAAGGCGGCGGCCACTGCGCAGCGCATCATTGAATCTTTACGCCAGCCCATTTCTGTATGCGGCTTTGAAATCTACGCCGGGGTCAGCATTGGCATAGCAGTATACCCGCAGCACGGCAGCGACATAAGCACTCTTTTGCAAAATGCCGATATTGCCATGTACCATGCCAAGGGGCAGGGCAAAAATACCTTCAGCTTCTTTAATGACGAGTTGCAGATCAAGGCGGCCATCCAGCTCCAGATAGAAAGCGGTTTGCCGCGCGCCATTACAGAAAACGAGCTGGTTTTGCACTACCAGCCCCAGGTGGAACTGGATTCCGGTCGCATAATCGGGCTTGAAGCCCTGGTGCGCTGGCAACACCCCAATGACGGGCTGCTGTTCCCCGGCAAGTTCATTCCCCAGGCAGAAAAAACACGCCTCATCGACAAACTTGGCGAATGGGTTGCCGACAGAGCCGCCGCGCAGATCGAACAATGGCGCGCCGCAGGGCTCAACCCGCCCAAGGTTTCCATAAACATTTCTCCATCACAGTTTTTGCGTGGCGCGGCCTTGCCCATGATTGAGCGCATCCTCAACAAGTATTCCATTCCGCCGTATCTGCTTGCCATTGAGCTGACGGAAAGCGCCCTTATGACCGACCCCAAGGAGGCCCGTCGCGCTCTGGGCAAGTTCCGCGATATGGGGCTGGAAATTTCCATTGACGATTTTGGCACCGGCTTTTCTTCGCTGTCGTCCCTGCGCCACTACCCCATCAACAGGCTCAAGATAGATCAGTCTTTTGTGCGGGATCTGGACGAGGCCCCGGATGCCTGCGCCATCACGCAGACGGTCATTGATCTGGCGAAATATCTGGGCATAGCCTCCATTGCGGAAGGCATTGAAAACGAAGGGCAGTTCACCAAAATCAAAATGATGGGCTGCAATATCGGGCAGGGATTCTTTTTCGCAAAAGCGCTTTCAGTGGAAGAGCTGGAAAAAAGAGGATTCGTCAGCACCGGGCCAGCAATTATCACGCGCGATCCGTAGCCCACTCCGCTCCGGCGGTGTGCACCACGGTATTCTTGCCCTTGGCCTTTGCTGCGTACAGGGCGGCATCGGCCGCGCGCAGCAGTTCACGCCTGTTTTTCTTTCCTGTGGGTTCCAGCACCGCAACCCCGGCGCTCACGGTAACAACATTGCCGTGCCTGCCTGTGGCATGCTCAATGCGCATCATTGCAAAAGCCCGCACCACATCCTCCGCCAGGGCAAACGCCTCTGTGGCGCTCATGCCGGGCAGGATCAGGGCAAACTCCTCCCCGCCATAGCGGGCGGCCACATCCGTGGCGCGCCGGGCATGCGCTTGCAGAACCTGCGCGAGCTTGCGCAGGCATTCGTCGCCTTCCTGATGACCGTACCGGTCATTGAAGTTTTTGAAGTCGTCAACATCCAGAATCACAATGGCCATGCCAAGCCGCCCACGCACGGCCCGCTTCCATTCGCTCTCATACGCGGCATCAAACTTGCGTCTGTTGGCAAGGCTGGTGAGGGCGTCCGTCTCCGACATATCCTGAAGTTCTTCGTTGGCGACCCGCAGTTCCGCTTCCATTCTGGCAAATGTCATGGCGATGATGCAGAAAGTCAGAATTGAGGCAATGAACATTGCCATGAGCAGCATGGCCTTGGCCATCTCATCCGGCCCGGAGGGAAGACACTGCACGGAGTTGAAGGCCTTGTACGCGCGCAGCACAAACACCGCCCCAAGAACAACAAACATCGCAGACAGCAGAGATTGCGTCGCATGCCGTTTCCAGCCTTTGACAACATACGGTTCAACCCCGATGCGGAGAAACATGAAAGCCATGCCAAGGGAAAATACGGCAACCCTTGTGCAGGTGTTGAAATCAACAAACATGTAGTAGGCTATTACAGCTGAAACAGCCGCAAAAACACCATAGTTTACTGCCATGCGACGCTTTGGCCTGACGCCGCCATACAGCAACAGGCCACGGAACAGAAAAACCCCGGAGAGCAGCATCAGCACGCCGCCAGAGTAGAGGGAGAGCAAAAAATCAAAGGGACGGAAATAGTTAAGAAACAGCCCTACAGACCAGGAAACCAGCCCGAGCGTCATGCTTCCGAACCCAGGATAGGTTCGGCGGTACAAGTACGTATACACAAGCACGGAAGACAGCGAGAAATAGAGAGCCGCCACGAGAACTGCCATGGTGAAGGCATCAAAGTTGCTCAAAAGATCAATCATTGGCAACTATCCGTAACGGTTGGGAATAAGCCAAAAATTTTAGAACGCTCCAGAAACATTGAGCAAGATTAGCATGTTGATGCATACCTGAAAAGGCGCAAATACTCCCCCGGCCTGCCAGGGCCAGGGCACGCCTTATGCGCCGCCGCTTTACGCCAGGTTGACCTGCGCTGTGCTTCGCGCGTAAGGGCAATAGGTGGCTGCAACCTGCCGTGTTGCCTGTTGAATACGTCCACCCGGCCCTGATGCCGGATCAGCGAAGGCCTTATGGATACTCCTGTTCTTGTAGTTGTGATCGCCTGGTTTGTGGGCGGGTTTGTTTCCGGTGCAAGCGGCATCGGCGGCGCCATGATCGCCCTGCCCCTTGCGGCCCTGTTTATTCCCATTCAGACTGTCATCGTCCTGAGCTGCATACTTAATCTGGTTATGGACGGCGCGATCGCCGCCATGCATTTTCGGTATTGCAAGGTTCGCGCGCTGTACCCCCTGTTTGCCGGGGCCATCCCCGGCTCCATCATCGGCCTTTTCATTCTCCAGATGGTCCCTGGCAGCATGCTTCAGGGCATGACCGGCATACTCCTGCTGGCATTTGTGCTGTGGCAGAGCCGCTCGCGCGTAAGCCAGACCGGGCAGGAATCCTGGCTCAAGGGCGGGCTTGCGGGCTTTGCCTCGGGCGTGCTGGGGTCGGCCATCTCTTTTGACGGCCCCCCCGTGGGAGCCTACGGCCTTTATGCCGGGTGGACTCCACGGATATTTCTCGGCACGCTGGGTATCTTTTTTATCATCAGGGCTTCGCTGACCTGCGTTCTCCAGGCCGGGGCAGGATTATACACGCCCGAAGTGCTGCGCTACGCCGCATACGGCATGCCTGCCACGGTGCTGGGCACGCTGTGCGCCTTCCCTGTAGCGAAAAGAATCAACCCTGAACGTTTCCGCACCGTGCTGCGCGGCATCATTGCCGCTGCGGCTCTGGTCTGCATCTGGCGGGCATGGCTGTAGCGCTCGACCACCTACAACCTTCCATCAGTATTGGCCTCCTCGCGGAGGCCTTTTATTTGCGGCGGAGCAGGAGCTTCACTGACAGGGCTTTTCGCGAATCTGATACAACTTTGTAAAAAATGCGGACGCCACAAGGCCAATAAAACAATATTGTTTTGCTAGCGCACTATCATTTCAATTAAAACTATTTAATTTGTTAAAATAAAACAACTTTTTACTTTGGCAGCTATATTGCAACATCCTCTGCAAAATCTGGAGGGTTTTCGTATGAATATGTTGCTGAAAAAAGTTGTGGTTGGTGCTGCGTTGGCAAGTTCGCTCCTCATGGGCGCCAATACCGCCCGCGCCGACCTGCTTGCGGATATCAAGGCCAAGGGCGAAATCGTCATCGGCACCGAAGCCCGTTTTACGCCGTTTGAGTTTATGGAAAACGGTAAAATCGTGGGCTACAGCAGCGACCTGCTTGAAGTCATCATGAAGGACATGCCCGGCGTTAAGGTCAAGCGCATGGATATTCCTTTTCAGGGCATCCTGCCCGGCCTGAGCGCCAAAAAATTTGACTATATCGTCACGTCTGTCACCGCCACCAAGGAACGCAACGAACACTACGCCCTGAGCGTGCCCGTGGCCGACGCCACCGTGGCCATGCTGGTGCGCGCAGACAGCCCCTTTACCAAGCCCGAAGACATGAGCGGCAAAACCGTGGGCTGCCAGACAGGCTCCGCCCAGATCAAGGCCATTGACCTGCTTGCCGAAAAACTTGGCGGCAAGGACAAGATCAAGGTCAAGGAATACGTGGCCTTTGACGAAGCCTACGCCGACCTTGCCGCAGGACGCCTTGACGGCGTGGCGCAGTCCTACCCCAACCTTGCGGACGTCATCAAACGCCGCCCCGGCGTGTTCAAGATCCTCACCCCGCCCTTTGGCCCCAAGGTCTACTTTACCTGGGTGGGCCGCAACGATGCGGACAGCGCAAGCCTCGCGGCTTTCTTCAACGACGGTCTGCGCAAGCTCATCACCAGCGGCAAAATGGCGGAGCTTCAGCAGAAGTGGTTTGGTTTCACCATGGAGATTCCCACAGAGCTGCCCACGCCCGTTCAATAACCTTTCCTTCCTTCACGCATGGCCCCGGTCTTATGAGGCCGGGGCCTATTTTTGCAAGTTTATACATTATTTCAGGAGAATAGGTATGAGTCCGGTCAATTCCCTGCAATCCCCACGGTTTTGCGGCATCCGCACCTTCATGCGGCAACCGGCGGCAACGGGCGAAACCCCGCAGGCCGATGTTTCCATTATTGGCGTTCCCTTTGACAGCGGCGTATCATACCGCCCCGGCACCAGATTCGGCCCTGCGGCCATCCGCGAGGCCTCAACCCTGCTCAAGCCCTACTCGCCCGAACTAGATGTGGACGTGAACGAGAGCTTCACCATCGCCGACCACGGCGACATCGACACCATCCCCGGCTATATGGAAGACAGCTTTGCCGCCATCACCGGCAGCCTGAAGCCTTTTTTCGCCTCCAAAACCCTGCCTGTCATTCTGGGCGGTGACCACAGCATCAGCCTGGCAAACCTGCGCGCCGTGCATGCGGCGCATGGGCCTGTGGCTTTGCTGCATTTTGACGCGCACAGCGACACCATACCCAGCTACTACGGCAAGCCCTACAATCACGGCACCCCCTTCTACTGGGCGCTGAAAGAAGGCCTCATTCAGCCGCAGCATTCCACGCAGATCGGCATTCGTGGGCCGCTCTACAGCCGCAACGCCCTTGACTGGCCCCGACAGCAGGGCCTGCGCATCATCATGGGGCACGAGGCCCACGCAATGGGGCTGGAGGCTGTGATGCGCGAGGCCCTTGCGCGCATTGGCGATGCTCCGGTGTTTCTGAGCTTTGACATTGATTTCCTTGATGCGGCCTACGCCCCCGGCACCGGCACGCCAGAGGTGGAAGGGTTCACCACCTACGAGGCCATGACCCTTGTGCGCGGCATTTGCAGCAAGTGCCGCGCTGTTGGCATGGATCTGGTGGAAGTGCTGCCCGACAAGGACGTGGCGGGCATTACCGCTCTGGCTGGAGCCTCAGTGGTCTTTGCCTTTCTTGCGGCGCAGGCTGCATTTCGAAGCGCACAGGCCCAAACCACATTCTGATCGCGTAATGAAACAAAAATGTTTTAGATAAATCCAACATACCGCAGTCAAAACATTTTTGTTTCAATGACGCTCTAAGAAAATCAATCAAAAATGTGTAACTACCTGTAAGCAAATAATAATTGCCAAAATGGCATCCAGTTTGCTCAAAACACCATACTGACAGGCGGGGAGCCGTGCCGCAGGGGAGTCCCTCCTACTGTTCCCCGCCGGAAACGCCCAACCGAGTGGATGCATCCACAGCAGGCTATCATGAACGAATGCAGCTTCATCCTTTCCATAATGCCGGAGCTGCTCCAGGGCGCAATAACTTCGGTTCTTGTGGCAATGGCGGCAATCTCGCTGGGTGTTGTGCTGGGCATTTCGGTGTGCCAGATGCGGCGGTCGCAGTTTTGGGGATTCAAAAAGGCGGCAGGGCTGTACATCAGCTTTATGCGGGGCATTCCCGTGCTGGTGGTTCTGTTTCTGCTGTTCTACCTGCCTTCGGCAGTCAATATTGAAGTGCCCTCGCTGCTGGTCGCCGTGCTGGCCCTTGGCCTCAACACCAGCGCCTTTCAGGCAGAAATTTATCGCGGCGGTTTCAACTCCATACCCGTGGGGCAGATCGAAGCGGCCAAGGCGCTGGGCCTCAGCCGCATGCGCATTCTCACGCGCATCCAGCTGCCGCAGGTGCTGTCGCTCACAGGGCCGGAGCTGGTCAACGAATTCATCATCCTGTTCAAGAACTCTTCGCTTATTTCTGTTATCGGCGTCACAGAACTCATGCGCCGCAGCGAACAGCTTGTGTCCACAACCTACAAGCCCGTGGAAGTGTATCTGGCCGCAGCCATTATTTATCTGGCCCTGTGCCTGATTATTTCTCGCCTTGGCGAACGCCTTAAGGGGAAACACTGATGGACGCCCTCACGACCTTTCTGGCCCGCTGGCAGAGCTTTTTGATTGAGAACGGCCCGGATTTTGGCGCAGCGCTCTGGGTGACCATCCGCATCAGCCTGGTCGCCATAGTGTGCGGTCTGGCTCTGGGTTTTGCCGCGGAGCTTGGCCGCCGTATCTGCCCCTGGCTGCGCAAGCCCGTGGCCTGTTATGTAGAATTTTTTCGCGGGACGCCCCTGCTCATCCAGCTTTATCTGCTTTATTACGGCGGCCCCAGAATCGGCATCGTGCTGGATGCGGAACCCGCAGGCATGCTGGGCATGTCGCTCTATGCCGCCGCCTATTTTTGCGAAATATTCCGGGCCGGATTTGAGTCCATCCCCGAAGGCCAGCGCGAGGCGGCGCACTGCCTTGGCATACGCCCCTGGCGCAGGCTGTGGCGCATTGAATTGCCGCAGATGGCCCAGATCGTGCTGCCACCAGCAGTCAACCAGATTATCACGCTTATCAAGGATTCAGCGGTGCTTTCCATCATCACCGTGGCGGAACTGACCAAGACCGCGACCCGCATCATGAACATCAGCTTTGAAATTGTCATGCCCCTGTGCCTGCTGGCCCTGCTCTACTGGATCATTTCCGAGGCAGTGGCAGTTTTGTGCGGCAAGGCGGAGGCCCGCCTGACCAGGCATTTGACGCGTTAGCGCAGCATCAGACCAGCGCGGATTTTTACAGGAATCCGCGCCGCCAAGGCTCCAAAGGAGAACAGGTCATGGAAGAAACAATCACCCCGGCCATCAGAATATGCGATGTGCGCAAACGCTATGGGCAGCACGAAGTGCTTCAAGGCATTGATATGGAAGTCATGCCCAAGGAAGTGGTCTGCCTTATCGGCCCTTCCGGTTCCGGCAAAAGTACCCTCTTGCGCTGCGTCAACTTTCTTGAAGTGTATGATGAGGGCGAAATTCTGGTTGAAGGCGCACTGATGGGCTACGAGGTGCAGTACAACGGCACCCGCCGCCGCGCCAGCGAAACACGCATCCGCGAAAGCAGGCGCGACCTCGGCATGGTGTTTCAGCATTTCAACCTTTGGCCGCACATGACGGTGATGGAAAACGTCACCGAGGCGCTCATTTCCGTTGCTGGCAAAAGCCGAGCCGCCGCCGAAAAAAAAGGGCTGGAATGCCTTGAACGCGTGGGTCTTGCCGAAAAATGCAGCAGCTATCCGGCCCAGCTTTCCGGCGGGCAGCAGCAGCGAGTTGCCATTGCGCGAGCTCTGGCAACGGAACCGCGCATCATGCTGTTTGACGAGCCAACCTCTGCCCTCGACCCCGAGCTTGTGGGCGATGTGCTGCAAGTCATGCGTAGTCTGGCCAACGATGGCATGACCATGCTCATAGTGACCCACGAGATGGGCTTTGCCGCCGAGGTGGCGGATCGGGTGGTCTTTATGGAAGGTGGGCACGTTGTGGAGCAAGGGCCGCCGGACAAACTTTTTCATACGCCGGAAAGCCCGCGCCTTGCGGCCTTTCTGAAAAGCTGGACGCACCGCAACGGACAGGTTGCCTAGCTTCCGCAGCACTGCCGCCAACATCCGCTACGAGTGGCAGGCAGCATATCTGGCACAAGCCTTTGGCAGGAGAACATGCCCATGAGCGAATACATCACTATTCCCGGCCGCTGCGGCGATGCCGCCATTGTGCGGGCCGGTGAACGCATCAAGATCGTCAACATCACGGGGGAGCAGGTGGTGGACACGTGGGCCTTCAACCTGCGCAATCCGCTGGAATACATGTCCATGCAGCACATGCGGCCCGACCTCAACAAGGGCGCCCCCGGCCCGGGCGACAGGCTGGTGACCAATTACCGCCGCCCGGTGCTCACAATGCTGGAAGACACCAGCAACGGCGCGCACGATACCTTTATGGCCGCCTGCGACATCTACCGCTACATGGGCCTTGGCGTGCAGGGCTACCACGCCAACTGCACGGACAACATGTATGCGGCCCTGCGCAAGCTGGGCATACAGTTGGATTTTTGCCCCTGCCCGCTGAACCTGTGGATGAACACCCCCATTGTGGACAACAAGGCCCACTGGCTGCCGCCTCTGAGCAAGGCGGGCGACTACGTGGTGCTTGAAGCCCACTTTGACTGCGCGGTGGTCATGTCTGCCTGTCCGCAGGATATTTTGCCCATCAACGGTAAAAACTGCGTGCCTTCTGACATCAAATACAAGGTTTACGCGGCCTGACCGCGTAAAAAACGGATACCGCCCTTACAAGGCGGGGGTCATACTATAACCAGACCGAACTTTTTCCGGCCCAAACATCGAGGTTTTTATGGCTTCCATGCAACCACCCAGCGCGTCTTCGTCCCCCCGCTTCTGCAACACCGGCAGCTTCATGCGCATGCCGCGTATGGACGACCCCACGGGCATGGATTTTGCGGTTTTCGGCATTCCCTTTGATACGGGCAGTTCCTACCGCACGGGTTCGCGCTTCGGGCCCTCGGCAATCCGGCATATTTCGAGCATGATCAAGCCCAACAATGTTATCTTTGAGGTCAATATTCTCAACGAGCTGACCGGTGGCGACTTTGGCGACGTCAATATTGTGCCCGGTTACATCGAACCTTCCTACGCCGCCATTACCGAGTTCATGCAGCCTCTGCTTGAAGCTGGCGCAGTGCCGCTGGGCCTTGGCGGCGACCATGCCATCACCCTGGCCGAGCTGCGCGCCGTTGCCGCCAAGCACGGCAAGGTAAGTCTGCTGCATTTTGATTCGCACCTGGATCTGAACGAATCCGTATTCGGGCAGCCGTACAACCACGGCACACCCTTTCGGCGCGCGCTGGAAGAAGGCCTCATTGATCCGTCCACCTCTATCCAGCTGGGCATGCGCGGTTCGCTCTATGATCCGGACGACTTCAAGATTGCCGCTGACCTTGGCTTCAAGGTGCTGCCCGCGCACATTATGCGCGAGATGGGCTTGCCTGCGGTTATAGAAGCCATCCAGCAGCGCGTGGGCGACACAAAGGTCTTCCTCACCTTTGATATCGACTTTGTGGACCCGGCATACGCCCCCGGCACCGGCACGCCAGAGGTCGGCGGCTTTACCTCATGGGAGGTGCTGAGCCTGGTACGCGCGCTCAAAAATCTACACTATGTGGGCTTTGACATTGTGGAGGTCATGCCCGGCATAGATCAGGCAGAGCTGACAGCCTATCTGGCCGCCAACATCGGCTTTGAATTTCTGTCCATCCTCGCATTTCAGAAAAAGAACGGCCTGCGTTAGAGCAGGTTACGAATGCAATGTATTAACTTGAATTAAACAACTTGCCATCACACGCACGGCGCAGCCCTGTTACCCTCACAGAGCTGCGCCGTTATATTTTCCGCCAGACAGTTCAGGCTGGCAGGGGCTGAAGCCGCCTAAACTTCGGCAGTATACGGCGGGGCCGGATCGTACTGCAAAATTTTGCGTACAAGGCGGGCGTGATCCGGGTCATGAATCTGGCCCACAAGCCACAGGGCCATGTCCATTCCCGCAGAGACACCTTGCGAGGTGACGATCTTGCCGTCGCGCACATAACGCGCATCCGGCAGAGCCGTTATTTCCGGGTCGCCTTCAAGGGCGTCCATGAGCTGCCAGTGCGTTGTGGCCCTGCGCCCCTTGAGCAGCCCGGCCTTTTGCAGGATCAGCCCACCTGTGCACACGGCGGCGAGGTATTCCACCTTTTCGTACTGCTGGCGCACCCAGTCCAGAATGGTGGGCTCGCTCCAGGCATATTCGGAAACTTCCGCAGTGCCGGGCAACAGCAGCACATCCAGCGGCGGAGCATTTTGCAGGCTGTAGTCCGGCGTAATGCGCAAGCCGCTCAAGCCGCTGAGCGTCTGGCCCGTGCCGCTCAGCGTCACCACCCTGCCGCCACCGGCAAACTGGTTAGATGCCGCAAAAACCTGCATGGGCGCTACAAAATCCAGCTCCGCCACCTGTTCATAAATATATATTCCGTATGTGAGGCCTTTTTTCATCTTTATTCTCCTTTAAAAAAATGTCGGCTGTACTGATGGGGACTCAGGCCAAGGCGGCGGATGAAGGCCTTGCGCAGGCGATCTTCGCTGCCAAAACCAGCCGACTGCGCCACCGAGGCAAAGGAATCAGCCCCGGATTCAATGAGCTCCCGCGCCCGGGTAATGCGCAAGCCTTCCACAAAGCGTGCGGGGCTGCTGCCGGTTTCTGCGGGGAATACCCGCGCGAACGAGCGGGGGCTCATGTTCGCCACCTCTGCCAGGCGCTCAACAGTCAGATTTTTGCCAAGATTCCCTTCCATCCAACGCACCAGAGGAGCAAACCTGCCCGCATTGACCTGCGCGGCCAGGGCAGAGCTGTACTGGCTCTGGTTGCCGGGGCGGCGGCGGTACAAAAGCAATACGCGGGCAACTTCCATTGCCAGCTTGTCGCCGTAGTCTTCCTCAACCATATCCAGCGCCAGATCTATGCCCGCCGTAACGCCGCCGCTTGTGGACGTGTTGCCATCGCGTACAAAAATGGCGTCAGGCTCCACGGTAATCTGCGGATACAGTTCAGCCAGGCGGTCAGCCACCAGCCAATGGGTTGTCGCCCTTTTGCCGTGCAGCAGACCGCAGGCCGCCAGAATGAACGCCCCGCTGCATACGCTTGCCATGCGCGTAGACCGGGCCGCCGCCGCGCTTACCTGCCGTATGATCTGCGGATTCCCCGATATGACTTCCGCATCCACAGCGCCGGGGACAACAAGGATATCCGGTGAAAGATTTTCGAGTGTTGTTTCCGCCGTCAGCACAAGACCGGATGACGTACGCACAGGGCCGGGCGTGCACGCGGCAAATACGGGCGTATAGCCCTGATCCTTTTTGTTGCTGTGCGCCAGAATATCCGTAGCCGTGGCAAAAACCTCCAGCGGGCCGGATACATCCAGCGAGACAATGCCGGGATAAAGAAAGAAAACAACGCGCTGTTTCATGTGTGCAGAATAAAAAACGACCGCGCTGGCAGCAATGACAAAAAACAGTCTTTTTCTGCCACAATAGCGGCAACAGGGCGCCGCCGGAACAGGCGGTGCAGATTGGCAGAAACAGGCAAAGGCCGTCCGGCGTACCCATGGGTATGCCGGACGGCCTTTATATTTTTCAATGCCGGGCCTGTGGCCCGTCTGGTTTACTGCTTCTTTTTATCGCGGGTCTGTTTGGTGGGACTGCCGGGTGCGGCGGCCTTGGCAGGAGCCTTGGTGGACATGCTGCGCAACGCAGCCTTGGCATCAGGGTCTCCGTTCTTGGCGGCAAGCTGATACCAGCGGCTGGCTTCGGTCAGGTTGCGGGGAACGCCCGTACCCTGTTCGTACATGAGGCCAAGGCTGTACTGGGCGGCAGCTTCGTTCTGCTCCGCAGCCTTGCGGTACCAGTCCACAGCCTGGGTATAATCCTGCGCTGCGCCGCGCCCCTGCTCATACATATAGCCGAGGTTGTACTGCGCTTCCGCATAGCCCTGCTCCGCCGCGCGTGTATACCACTGCACGGCCTTGGCGGGATCCTGAGCATAACCGCGCCCTTCGGCATACATGTAGGCCAGATTGTTCTGGGCCTTGGCGTGATCCTGCTCCGCGGCCTTTTCAAACCAGTGGGCCGCCTTGGTGTCGCTCTGATTTTCGCCCTTGCCATTCATATACGTCCAGCCAAGGGAATACTGGGCCGAAGCCAACCCCTGATTGGCGGCACGGGTGTACCAGTCGATGGCGGCGGCTTCATCCTTGGGCACTCCCTTGCCATAGGCATAGAGGTAGCCAAGATTATACTGGGCCATGGCAAGACCCTGATCGGCGGCCTTGCGGAACCAGCGGGCGGCCTCGTGGTAATTGCGGGGAACGCCATCCCCGGTAACCAGCGACGTGGCCCAAGAATTCATGGCGCTGACGTCGCCCTTTTCCGCCGCCAAGCGAAAAAATTCCGCGGCGCGCGTATTGTTTTTCTTCACGCCCTTGCCCTCAAGGATCAGGCGGCCCATGACATAGAGGGCTTCGGCATTGCCGCTGTCCACCAGCGGCTTGAGCACGCGCACGGCCTGATCGTAATCGGCCTTGTCCAGCGCGGCCTGAGCCTCGCGCAGGGTCGAGGCGTCATCAGCCAGAACAGTGCCGCCCATGAGCAGAACAGAACAGAATACCGCAGCCACCAACAGCGACAACGAAAAAACACGAACTTGCATGTGTTACAGACTCTTCAGCATTTTCAGCCAGTAAGGGTTAGGACCGCCCGGAACGGTCAGGGCCTGCTGCGCGCAGTACGCCTTGCGCGCCTGCTGCACCTTATCGCTCATCCACCATGCCAGCGGATCACTCCAGACCTCGGCGGCCTTGGCGGCGGCCTTCTGGGGTGTTTCGTGCCATATACCGGCTTCGGCCAGCATGTCCAGCAGGGCCGTGGCATCGCTTGTCAGCGCCCAGGCCTCGCGCCGCCAGAACAGCACCATGGGGATATTGGCAACCAGCGATTCCAGCAGTGTTGTACCGTTGTGGTCCAGCACCAGTAAACGGCAGGCATAGAGGTGGTTTGACAACATGCCCGTGGCCATCCGCACAGCGGGGAAACGCTCCAGCACCCAATCCGCATCGCGCAGAGAGCCGGGAACCGGGAAATAGGGGCGGTACAGCGAACAGGCCTGCACATCGCGCCCCAGAGCTTCAAAAAATCGACTTTTGTCCTTGCGGTATTCCACTATCTGCAAGGGCGAGGGATGCGCGTCAAGCCGATAGGGAAAGGCGGGCATTTCTGTGCCGACATACAGCAGGTTTTCGCCTTTCTGCCCCTGCCAGCGCCCTTCAAGGCCATCAAGCTGCGGATACGGCAGGGGAACAAAATTGCCCGCACTGCCCTGATGCTGCTTCCAGCCCCAGGTGCCAAAGGCATGCTGGCTGTATTCCACCATCTCCACATCTGAAACGCAACGCACCTGCCCGTAGTCGCTGCCATGCTGCACATACATGAGGCGGTTGCCGCGCCCCCGCCACTTGGCCAGCGACTGGCGGTAATCCGCATCTTCATAGGCCAGCACGCTGGCAACGCGCAGACGCGGCCCCAGCGGATCAGGCGTAAGACGGGCCGGATGCTTGTGACTTGCCAGCAGTTGCGGCAAGGAAGCCATGAAAAGCGTCACCAGCGTACTGGCGAAATTTTCTGGCAGGTCCGCCGCAATACCGGTGGCGGCGCTGCTGTACTCCGCCTGCGGGCGCGACCTGTCCGGCCCATGACTGCGGTGCAGCAAGGCCAGCGAAAAACGCAAGGTCTGGGCAATGCTCATGCCCTTGAGCCGGGGGCAAGGCAGGCGCAACATCAGCTTGCGCAGCACCTCACGCACCTGCTCCTTGCCGGAGAGCTTTTCCTGCTCACCATACTTTTTTTGCACCGAAGGCAGATATTCCATGCTCCAGGCTGCGGGAAATACCTCTTCCAGCAGACGCGAGAACAGCCAGTGGTTGTAGGTATGCCCCAGCGCCCCGTGCATCACAAAGTCCGGCCCGGTTGCAAAACTGAACGAGCAGTCACGCGGCAACAGCGGCACATGCAGAGGTTCCTGCCCCCAGGCCTGCACCATGGCCTTGACCCGCCACCAGCGTTCCACAACCTGCTTGGAAACATTCATTGCCCAGGGCGTGAGCAGGGTTTCCCAATAGGCAGGGGGCAAATTGCGGGCATGCGGGCAGATGCGCTCGGCAACATGAGGCAGCATATCTGCACAGAGAGCCTTTACCTCCTGGCAGGCCCGCTCCTGCAAGGGAATCTCGACCAGCGGCTCAGGAGCAAAGGTGAATTTTTTATCCCAGTCGGGGAAAAATTCTTCCTGCTCGGCAAAACACCAAGGCCCGGCCGCGCGAAAAAACGCAGGGTCGGCCTTGTGGGGCATGCGCCCAAGAACAAGGGTTATGCGCCCGGTGCTCATAATCAGGCCCTGTCAAGATCGGCCCAGGAAAGCACGGTATCTTCGGGCAGATCTCGGCGGGCGCGCATACCGAGCACCTCGTCGTAATTACGGGGGGAGATGCCATGCGCGGGGCGCTTCCAGGTAAGATCGGCAGCGGTCAGCGGCTGACCGGCGGGCACGGCCCGCGCCGTCACCAGGGAACGACGGGCGTGCTGACGTGCGGGTTCTTCTTCCGGCAGGGCGCGAAGCTCCATGCCGCCCACGCTGGTCAGCGTGGCGCTGAGGCGCTTGTAGAAGTGCTTGAGGTCTTCCTTGTCCATGGCGTGGTAGTGGTCGTTGCCGGGCAAGGTTTTGTCGTGCGAAAAGTGCTTTTCAAGAATGCGTGCGCCCAGCAGGGTGGCGGTTTCAAGAATATGCATGTCGTTGGGCAGGGTGTGGTCGGAATAGCCGATGACATGCTGGGGGAAATGCCGCTTCAGCGCGGGGATCATGCCCAGAGCCGCGTTTTCATCCGCAGTGGGATAGTTGAGTACGCAGTGCAGCAGGGCCAGTTTGTTGCCCTTTTCTTCAATCCATTCCACGGCTTCGGCAATTTCGTGCAGATGCGCTGCACCGGTGGAAAGAATAATGGGCTTTTTGAAATCGCAAAGAATGCGGATAAAGGGCTTGTTGGTGATGTCGGACGAGGAGATCTTGAACACGTCCATAAGGTCGTTGAGAAAGTGCGCCGACTCCACGTCAAAGGGTGTGGACATGAAGGCAATGCCTGCGGCATCGCAATATTTTTTAAGGGCTTCAAATTCGTTCTTCCAAAAAGAATCGTGCTTCTTGAAGAGCTCGTACTGGCTGGAGGTGGGTTCCTTGGAGGTATCCCAGTAGGCGGGCGAATCCTTGGAGGCCAGGGTTCCGGCCTTGTAGGTCTGGAACTTGATGGCGTTGGCCCCGCCTTCCGCGGCCTCGTCAACCAGACGGCGGGCGATGTCCATACTGCCCTCGTGGTTCACGCCTGCCTCGGCAATAACATAGGGAACGGGAATGTGGGTTTCCTGAGTGGGGACGTCGAATATTTCCATGAGTTTCATGCTCATTTCCTCTCTGATGAATGATGGGTAAAAACTATACTCCCGCAAGATGCAAAAGAAAAGCACACGCTGCGAGCCATTCACATAACATTTTATAATAATTGTTTATTTAAACTATCCAGGTGTTTTGTCCAACGCTCTTTACCTGCGGCCCGCCTGCGGATATGTTCTTTGCCCAAACCCATAAAGGATGCAGACATGGCGCACAGCAAGACACTTCGTATCGTTCTGGCCACGCAAAATGCGGGCAAGGTTCGCGAACTGGCCGACCCGCTGACCGAGTTTGGCGTGGAAGTTCTGGGGCTTTCGTCCTTTCCTGAAATTGGCGACATCGAAGAAACCGGCACCACATTTGAAGATAACGCCCTCATCAAGGCCAGGGCCGTGGCTGCCCTGACCGGCCTTGTGAGTGTCGCCGATGATTCCGGCCTGGAAGTGGACGCCCTGGACGGCGCACCAGGCGTATACTCCGCCCGCTATTCAGATGACTGGGAGAGCCTGCCCGGCGAAAGCCGCGATGCCCGCAATATCCGCAAGCTGCTGCACGCAATGGCCGCAGTGCCCACAGAAAAACGAGGCTGCCGCTTTGTCAGCTGCATGGCCGCCGCCAAGCCCAATGGCGATGAAATAGTCGTGCGCGGTACGTGGGAAGGCACCCTGCTGGAAAGCCCGCACGGGGACAACGGCTTTGGCTACGACCCTATTTTCTTTGATCCAACGGCGAACAAATCCGGCGCGGAACTGACGCGGGATGAAAAAAACGCCCGCAGCCACCGGGGCAATGCCCTGCGCGCCCTGCTGGCTCGATGGGCCGAATTTATGCGTTAAGGCGCGACACGCGCCAATGCTGCGGACGGAACAAACCGCCCGCAGATATCGCATGGCTGCAAAGCTAAAAAATCAGGAGCAGGCGGGGCAACCCGCCGCTTCTCTTTTACCCCGGCTGCAAGGCCGCGCGTTGCGCCCTCCTGCCTATGCGCAGAACGCCCCACGAGTACCGTGGGAACAGGCCATCATTTTTATGCCAGCCGGGGCAGCCGTCATCCGCATCTGCCACTTTCCACACGCCGCCAGTCTCTAAACTTTTTCGCCTTTGCTCCGTTAAAATAATTGAGGTGCAAGACCTTCGGCATTTTTGCATGGAGGCAAAAAATGCCCTTTGGGCAGCCTGGAGCAAAACAAATGCTCCGCGAGCGCAAGCGGGAAAAAACGGCCAAGCGGGGCATTCGCGCTATCTGCTGATTTTTTTTTCAGCATTTCCGGCATTGCATGCTCCCGGCCCGCCGCATCCACCAATTTGCACGTATCTTGCAAATTTTTGAGTGTCCGTCATGTCTCCGGCATGTATTGCCGCCATTTGCAGGCATGACGGCTGGCGGTTCCTCTGGTTTGCGCAGCCCGCACAGGGAACGGCACATCTTTCTTGAGAGGCATCTATGGCCAGCACCATATCCGGCTCCAACGCCATATCCAACCTCAGTGGTTCGGATACTAACTTTGACACGGTTCTTGCGAACCTCAAAAAAGTTGAGTCCACGCAACTCAATCAACTTACCGCGTGGAAAAGCGACTGGAAATTGCGCTATGATGCTTTTGACAAAGTTATTGAACAGGTCAGCACCGCCAGCAACGTGCTTGCAACCCTCGCCAATAAAAACAGCTTTGTTACCAAGAATGTAACCAGCAGCGACAGCAATGTCATTTCAGCTGTTGCCAGCGCCGCTGCGGACGATATCCAGCATACCATCAATGTCACCCAGGTTGCGAGCAACTCCATATGGGCCAACACCGGGCACGTCTTTTCCAGCAAGACGGACATCATCAATACGTCCGGCACCTCTCAGACATTTTCTTATAGCTATGCCGGCAAGGAATACAGCATGGCCGTTCCGGCCAATACCACGCTCGACTCCTTTGCGAGCATGGTCAACAATTCTTCCGACAACCCCGGCATCAAGGTCAGCATTGTTCAGGCCAGTTCCGGCTATGTTTTTCAGGTTGCGGGCAAGAGCACCGGCGCGGCCAACGATCTGGTCATTCACAGCTCCGGCCTTGTAGGCATGAGCGCATCTGGCGCGTCCTCCACATGGTCCACCAACAGTGCGCTGGATGTGAGCAGCGTGCTTACCAATCCCACAAAATATGCCTACGACCTCATCATGGAGGACGGCAACACATTTTCCGTCAAAATCAACGGCGACAAGACCAACCAGGATCTTGCAACCGCCATCAATGCGCAGGTGGGGCGCAGCATTGCCAGCATTGACGGCTCCGGCAATCTGCAACTTGCTGACGTCAAGGCCATGTACCGGCGGGACACCAGTACGCAGACTTCGTTCAGTACTCCGGTCACAAAATTTTCCATGGGTTCAACGCCCACGACAACCAAGCTGACGGGGGCCCTGACTGTTGATCTGAACATCAACGATGGTGTCACTACTGGCACACGAACCCTGACCATTGCTGCCGGCACCACCATGAAGGATGCCGCATTGCAGATCGCCCAGGCTTCCGGCGCCAGCACGGCTGAAATGACCTATAACAACACCACTGGCGGCTGGGAGCTGAACCTCTCCAACGTGAACGGCGCGACCCTTAGCTTTGCTGACAGCGCCAGCGATTCTGGCAAGATGACCTCAACCGTCGTTGCCGATGACAGCAAACTTGGCACCAAGGTGGTGGGCGATTCCGGCGCACAAAGCTTTACCGCCAGCACTGCTATTACCTTTGACAGCACCAAGCTCTCGCAAAAGCTTGGCGGCACAAGCGCTGACGGCACAAAAAACTTTACTTATACATTTGTTGACAACACTGGCAACACGCAAAACCTGACCATCAAGCAGGACGCAACCTATCAGGATCTGCTGACCCAGCTTCAATCTTTTGGCGGCACATTAAGTGGAGATGGCAAAACCGTAACCTTTGCCAATACGGAAAAATTCTACCTGAGCGCAGGCGGAGCGGGCGGCGGCATGGACGGGATCACCGTCAAGACAGACGCCATGGCCACCATCACCAACATGGCAGCAGCCAGCACGCTGGAGACGCCCCCGGCCCTGACCTATACTTACATCACCAATGACAGCTCCACGCCGCAGACATTTACAATTCCTGGTGGCTCCAAGATCGCGGACGTCATCGCCGAACTCAAAAGTAAAGGGCTGTCTGGCTCACTGGTAAGCGCGGACGGGGCTACGACCATTGACCTGCAAACAGGCACCCTGCCCACAACCGGCAGTTATTTTCTCAAGCTCAATAATATTGATTCCCTTAGCGGGCCGGGCATTACAGGTCAGGTGACGTCGTCCTCCAACTGGAATATTCGTGGCGCGGCAAATGCCAAATTTACGGTGGACAACTGGCCCCTGACCATGGAATCCGACACCAACAGCGTGAGCAACGTGATCGAGGGCGTGGTCTTTACCATTCAGGACAA
Source organism: Desulfovibrio sp. (assembly GCF_019422935.1). NCBI lineage: Bacteria > Pseudomonadati > Thermodesulfobacteriota > Desulfovibrionia > Desulfovibrionales > Desulfovibrionaceae > Desulfovibrio > Desulfovibrio sp. The sequence continues at coordinate 136,323 of NZ_JAHZCJ010000008.1, forward strand.
AGGCAGCGCAGCCATTACGGTCAGTACAGACATCACCTCGGTGGAAAAGTCCATTCAGACATTTCTTGATTCCGTCAACTCCATCTTGATGACCATCAATGATTACACAAAATTTGATCCGAATAAGGACGTCACCACCAACGACCCCAAAAATGCGAACAGCAGCAATTACAGCACCTCGCAACTGACCGCAGAAAAAGGCGGCCTCTTGCAGGGCAACTATGGCGTGCAGCTGTTCAAGTCGCGCTTTACCTCTCTGGTCAACAGCGCGCCCCCTGGTTTTGCCAGCCGAACGTCTGCCAACGATGTACTGTCGGGCGATATGCTTGCCAACCTCGCCAACATGGGCATCAAGGTTGAAACCGACCAGTCGAGTTCCAACTATGGGCTGTTGGTAATTGCGCCTTCGTCCGGCATTGCTGAACTGCAGCAGCTGGACAAGAGCAATTATGAAAATATGATCAACAACAACCTTTCGGATGTTGTGGATTTTTTCTGCTCCAGCGGCACAGGTACGGCTACCAGCTCTGATTTTCGCTACGGCAGCCACATTGCGGGTATCACCAAGGGTGGTTCTTACGATGTGAAATACACGGTTGATGCTGGCGGCAATATTACCAACGTCACGGTTGGCGGCGTGGCCGCAACCCGCGACACGAGCCAGCCGGGCTATTACTACAGTGTTGCTTCCGGTGATGCGCGAGGCCTCGCGCTCCAGATAGACAACCTCACCCCGGGTGATCACTCGGGCCAGATACGCATCAAGGAAGGGTTGGTTCAAACGGTCAGCACCTTCCTCAAGGGCGAATTGACCTATACGGACGTCAACGTCTCGGGCACCGGCACCGCAGAGCAAACCTCCGCAGCCATTGCACTTAAATCAAAAAACGGCGCCTTGATGGTTCTGAAAAACAATTATCAGAGCATCATGGAAAATATCGATAAAAAGATTACCCAGGAACAGACGCGCCTTGATACGTGGGAGGCTCGGCAAAAAACATACTTTGCCAACCTTGAAACCCTGCTCAAAAAATACAATACGCAGCAAGACCAACTCACTTCGCAGCTCAAGCAGCTTTCCAATTCGTCAAGCAGTTCCTCCTAATCTGCATGAAACAACAATAAGGCCAGCCTAAGAACACCGCCATAAGGACACACTATGAACAAAGCGGCGCAAGCATATTTTCAGACCAAGGTCGGCACCACGGATCAAGGGCAACTTTTGCTCATGCTCTATGACGGCGCACTCACTTTCATACAGCAGGCGCGCACAAAGATGATTGCCAATGACTATGCGGGAAAGGGCATCCTTATCTCCAAGGTCATCGACATAATCAATGAGCTTTCCGCTTCTTTGAACATGGATAAGGGCGGCAGCCTGGCTGTGAATCTCAACAACCTGTACCTGCTCTGCACGGCCCGTTTGCTGCGCGCCAACCTGAAAATGGATATGGATTCACTCAACAGTGTGGAATCCATCCTTTCAGGCCTGCGTGGCGCCTATGCCCAGATTATTGAAACCCCCGAGGCCCGTCAGGCGAGCAACGATATTGCCACCCGCCTGCAACCTCTGGGAACAATGACCAGATCCGCGCAGCCCATCATACCATCAACAGTTACCGCCGTGCCGCGCTCCCATGCTCAGGCGGCCTATGGCCGTAGCGCCATGCGCCCTGCAGCCCCTGCGGCGGAGGCACCCAGCCAGACGGTCGATGCCCAGCGCGCGCATGTGCAGCCTTTTGATCAGGCCGCGCCACAAACGGCAGCACCGCATCCCCGCCTGCCCGGCGCTTACGGCAAACCCTAGCAGAAAAAGCCTTGCCAAGAACAGAAAGGCTGATAGCAGCATTACGCAAAAAAACGGCGGCACACTTAGTGTCGCCGTTTTTTTGCGCCGACAGTGCAGTCTGCTAAAAAAATCCCGCCGTCGCAGATCACCAAAAGGTGCCGCGCTGTTTCTGAAAACCGATTATTATCTTCTTTGACAGGCTTATCCAGAGAAGCTAGTCTTCACAAAATTTTCAAAAAGCATCCCCTCAAACTTTATCCATATCTTACAGTACTGCGAAACAAGCGCCATGGTGAAATCCAAAGAGTCTTCTGTTCACTGCAAAAACACATATCTCAAATTATTTGATATGTTTGACAAGGCAGGCGTTCCCCCGGAAACGCGCTGGCGTTCCCTGCTGCTTTTTTTCAGGGAAATGAAGGACTATCATTTTCTTGATGAAGAGCAAAAAATTGCCATTCTCGCACAGATGGAAGAACTGTTGAAAAACAGACACTACTCTGATGAACAGCTTGTTTCCACCATCCGCAACTGCAGCGAAATCTTCAGCAAGCCAATTGTGAATCAGCTCGACAGCATGGTTCACGAGACGTCTTCCATCATAGACCAGTTTTTCAGCAAGCTCTCTTCGCGCTACGGCGACATTGCCCACCTTGAAAAAGAAAGTCTTTCCATTGTGGCGGAGAGCGGCGATGGCACCGTCATGCTTGAAAAGCTACAATCAGCCTTTCACAGGGTCAAGGTTCTCTTTGAGGAAGACATCTGCAACCTTGAAAACCTCGCCTTCATTGATCCCCTGACTCAGGTTGCCAACCGCCTGAGCCTTGATCTTTTTATCAAAAATTCTACGGCCCGGTGGCACGAAGAAGGACACCCCTTTGCCTTGGCCCTCTTTGATATCGACCACTTCAAAACCTTTAACGACACATACGGGCACCTTATTGGCGATCAGGTGCTTAAGGTTGTTGGCTCGCACCTTCGCCGGGCGCGCGAGGAATTTGATACGGAGACGGATGCCCTTGCAGCGCGCTTTGGCGGCGATGAATTTGCCCTTGTGGCCTCTGGGGCCAGCGCGCACTTGTTGCCTGAAATCATCAGCCGTTTTTGCAAGGCCATCAAAAACTTCAACCTGCTCATCCGCGATACGGAAGGCAATGTTGAGAAAAACAACCTGCACATTACCGTCAGCGCCGGCATAGCCGTACTGGACGCCAAAGCGCCGCAAATTCAAACGGCAGAGCAGCTTTTTGACCGGGCGGATAAAGCCCTGTACCACGCCAAGCACAATGCCCGTTCGCGCGCGGTTGTGTTAAAAGCCAACGATCAATACCTGATCCTGGACGAAGAAAATCACAAAGTTGTCTAGCGCCTGGGCAATAGCCCGAGCGTGCGCACCATAAAAAAGGCGGGGAAACCCGCCTTTTTTATGGTGCTGGAAAAATCAACCGCATACCGTCAGTAAAGGGCCTAACTCCTCGCGCCCCCGTTTTTTACAGCCCAGCTGCCTCTGACTCGCTGAAAGCAGAAATTTACCGCCACGGCGGCAAGGCAAGCTGTCAAAAATGCTCCCGCCATATCCAGAGGGTAATGTACCCCCACAAAAATTCTGGCCCAGGCCGTAGCGAAGCCCAGCAACATGACAAACAGGGCAATGCCCCGCGAGCCCATGTGCAGAAGCAGGGCAAACGCCATTGAAAACATAAAGGTGGCGTGCAAACTGGGAAAGGACGATGTGGGGTCGTGGGCAATCAGCATTCGCCCAAGCCCCAGTACAAAGGGCCGGGGATTATAATGGAACATTCGAATCAGGCAGGCTGAACCCATGGCCACCGCCACGGTCAAAACTACGCGTAAGGCCAGAGCAACGGCAGACCCGCGTGGCTTTTGCCGCACAACAGCCAGCAAGGTCAACAGCATCGCGATACCCATGGGCCACTCTGCCAGCGCGCCCCCAGCCCATATGGCAAAGGGAGAGGCCGCATCACTTGCGTTAAGCGCAAGAAAAATCTGGTGATTCAGTGAAATCATGATCTATGCCGGGATGCGATGCATCAGAAAAAATCCGCATTGTGCGCGCTGAAGCGTGTTGTCAAAAATTCCTTGAACACGGCTACAGCTGAGGCCGCCGTGTCGCCCCAGGCAAAATCCTGAAAAACAAAATGTCCGCAGTACGGCAGCATGAGCAGGGAGGCATCCGGAATCAGATTTTTCATGTCCACAAGCTGCTCTGGCAAAACTATATCCCGGTCGCCGCCCACAACGAGTGTTGGGGTTTGCAGGGTTTGCAAAACTTCAACATCGATAACGCAATCCCTGCTCCATAGCTCTTTTGTCTTATTGATGAAGCTCTCAAGTACTGGAGCTGGATTCAAGTCAGCATACTGCTGCGCGACTTCCGGCATATGTTCCTGAACAAAATCCGCAGACAAGACCTCTACCGTTTCCAGCCAGCCTTGCGACATCCCCGACATGCCAAGATAATTGCCGGATATGGCAATGAGACTCTTTACCTTGCCCGGCAGGCGGCTTGCCATATGCAAGCCGAGGTTTGCCCCATCGCTGTAACCAACAATGTGAAAAGACGACAGATCAAGCGCTTGCGTGAAGAAAATCAGCTCCTTCGCCATCAGGGCATACTCAAAGGGCGCGTCCGTATCTGCGGTTCTGCCGTGCCCACGCCGGTCAACAGCGATGACGCGGAAATCCTTTGCCAGTTCTGCCAGCAGGGTTTCGTAGTTTTCGCAGGTATCCAGCCCGCCGTGCAAAAATAGAAGAGGCTCACCCTGCCCCTTTATAGTATAATACCACTTAATTCCGGCAGTCGATATCTGCATTGCTTGCACTCCGATGTCTGATTTCTTTGTTACATTACCTTTTTACGCAGACTTATCAACTTTAGAGCGTTGCCGTTACTGCCCATAACTGAAAAATATTTTCGCGAATACTCACACAACGCGCCTTGTGCCTGCAAACAAAAAGAGCCGGGGCAGACGATACTCCGGCTCTTTTTACAAATATCAAGATTTGCTTTTCAGATCACAGCACACCCTTGCCATTAAGAAATGGCCCGTAACGTTTGTCCGTCCCCATGATATGGCCCACGAGCCACTCTTTCAAAAAACGCATGATTTCCATGGTGACCTTGGCGCGACCATTTTTTAGTTCCTGCTCAAAGGCCAGAACTTTTTCTACCAGATCACGGTGCGCTTTTTTGTGAGCAGGCGCTTCTGCGTAGCCATAGCGGTCAAAAAGCTCTTCTTCCGTGGCGAAATGCTTTACTGTGTATTGCTTCAATCTGTCCAGCACACCAGCAAGCACCTCTTCTGACCGGCGTTGCCGCATGGCGGAATTCAGCTCATTGATGAGGCCCACAAGAGCCTTGTGCTGCTCGTCAATCTTTGCAATTCCCACAGAAAGATCGTTTGTCCAGCATATAAGCTGATCGGAATCGACAACGCCACCAAGATTTCCTTGCCCCATGGCGCTGACGATGGCGTCCAGTTCTTCTGCCTGACCGGATATTTCCACGAGCACACGAATCGAATTATTGACGTGCTCCGCCGTATCCTTTGCAACGGTGTTCACTTCAGCCGCACCTCTGCGGACTTCTTCACTCGCTGCGGTCTGAGCCTGACTGGACGCCGCGATGGCAGAAACTTCGTTGGCGGCCTGCTGCACAAATCCCGCAATCCTGTCCACATCTTCGGCGGCCTGTTCTGCGGCGCTGGCGCTTGCAACAATATCTTGCGCGGCGGCATCTACAGCCTGAACATTTTCGCGCGCCTTGACCTGAATATTTCTCAATGACTCGCCGACCTCGCTGGTGGCCTTCATTGTCTTTTCCGCGAGCTTCCGCACTTCGTCGGCGACCACGGCGAATCCGCGGCCGGCTTCGCCAGCCCTGGCGGCCTCAATGGCGGCGTTCAGGGCCAACAGATTTGTTTGATCCGCGATATCGGAAATGACTCCGAGCACAGCTCCAATGCCCTCGGCCTGTTGCCCAAGATTGGTCATGGTTTCCTTGAGCAGCAGAATACGCTCTTTAACCTGATCAATAGAAAGAACTGCCGAGCGCACCCCTTGCGCGCCCGACACAGCCCCCTGCTGCGCCAAAGCAGCGTCATCCGCAGCTTTAACGGTATTGAGCGCTATACTCTGAATGGCGGAATTAATCTGTTCTATGGCTTGCGAGGCTTCCTGCATTCTCTCCCGCTGATGCACCACATCGCGATCCACATTCTCCATGTTTTGACCAAGTTCGCGGATACCGGAAAAAATACTCGAGGATGCCGTGGCTGCTTTTTGCGAAGCGGTACGCATGTCATTGAGCAGTTGCCGTACCTGGGCTTCGGCAGCGCGGCTTTCCTGCAATGCAAGCTCGCTGTCTGCCGCGAGCCGGTGCGCTTCGTCGCCTTTATGCCGGGCATCTTTAAGGGCCTGATCCAGCGAGGCGACCATGGTGCAAATACTATCGCGCAGGTCGGCGTATTCCGACGGCATGGAAGAAAGGGGGCATGCAGCGGGGCGACCATCGGCAATATCCCGTGCATAATCACGTATGCTGCGTAAAGGGAGTATCAGCTGCCGATAGACAGTTCATATTAAAAAAAGGCCAGCAGTGGCCGCCAATAAAAATAATGCACCGTGTATTATAAAGGATGCATTAGAAATAACGCCGTAGGTGAAAGATGCTGCGCCACCGCACATCAGCACGACAGCAGAAGAAAACAACCGAAATGAGAGGCTTGTTCCTGATGCAATAGCCATGACAGATCCCCTGATGTAGTCGATTGTCGATTTCCAAGAAACAAAAATGGTTCCGATAAAAATGCTGGCTAGAAACTCAACGGGAACATTAATAACTTTTGTATATGATTATAAAAAGTTAAATGCAACTGCCACCAAAGAAATAAGGTAGCTACCTATCTTTTAAATTAATATCAAAGAGTCAACCCACTCTTGAATACTCTACTTAATAAAATCAAAAAAAATCACTTGAGACTTACAGATCTATACATTTACGATAGCATCGACCTTGTTTGAGACATAACGGATGCATTAAATTTTTTATTAGCTGAAAAAATAATTTTGTTTGAAATAAACAAAATAATCACTGCTATACTGAACAAAATAATGAGTATTAAAACTTTCCACTACAGCAACAAAGAAAAGCATGCGCGTTTCAATGTCAGACGTGCTCCGCAATAATCTTGTGTGATATAAAGTCGCATATGACCGGGCTGCGCTATTCACATCGCAAACGCAGGATTGCGGAAGCTGCACTCCGGTAAGAGTGCAGAATGGTGCGGGGGGAGAGGAAGGCTGCTTAACTCAAAAAAGGACGGGGCCGCATGTACGGCATGACACCATACATGCGGGCTGACGCTGGCAGGGGGAGTTTACCCTACCCTGCCAGTTCACCAAGCTCTTGCAGGCGTTGCTCCGCAAATTCCCAGCGTTGCAGCAGCTCGGTTTGCTCTGTTTCCAACGCCACAAGGCGGTCTGTGGTTTTGGCAAAGGCATCGGGATCGCGGGAGAACAGTTCAGGATCGGCAAGGGTTGCCTCCAGAGTCTTCTGCTCCTGCTCCAGAGCATCCATGCGCTCCGGCAGGGCTTCCAGTTCCTGGCCCAGCTGTTCAAATTCCCGCTGTTCCTTAAAGCTGCGTCTGCGGGGCTTATCCGAGGCGGGACGCTGGTTGGTGCGGGCAGTTTTTTCTTCCGGCTTGCGCTCCTGCGCAGGGGTCGAGCGCTGGCGCAGCCAGTCGGTATACGCGCCAACATACTCGTGCGCCATGCCATCGCCTTCCAGCGCGATGACGCTGGTGACAAGATTATCCAGAAAACTGCGGTCATGGCTGACCACAAGCACCGTGCCGGAATAATCCGCAATCAGCTCTTCCAGTAGATCAAGGGTTTCCGCATCCAGATCGTTGGTGGGTTCGTCCAGCACCAGCACGTTGGATGGCCGGGTAAAGAGCTTTGCCAGCAGCAGGCGGTTGCGCTCGCCGCCGGAGAGCACCTTGACCGGCAGGCGCAGGCGGTCGGGGGTGAAAAGAAAATCCTGTAAATATCCGGCCACATGGCGCGTGCTGCCACCCACCGTGACCACATCGTTGCCCTCGGCAACGCTATGCATAACGCTGGCTTCCGGGTCGAGCGTTTCGCGCAGCTGGTCGAAATAGCTGATCTCCAAGTTGGTGCCGAGGTGCACCTCGCCTTCTGTGGGCTGCTGCTCGCCCAGCAGAACGCGGATAAGCGATGTTTTGCCCGTGCCGTTTTCGCCGATCAGGCCCACGCGGTCGCCGCGCTGAATGATGGTGGAAAAATTACGGATAAGCGGCGGCTGACCGGGGTAGCCGACTGAAATATTATCGGCCTCAATAACCAGCTTGCCCGAGCGCCCGGCCTCCTGCGCGGCCATGCGCACATTGCCCTGCCTGTCGCGCCGCTCGGCGCGCTCGGCCCGCAGAGCCACAAGAGCGCGCACCCGGCCCATATTGCGCGTGCGGCGGGCCTTAATGCCCTGACGAATCCACACTTCCTCCTGCGCAAGCTTTTTGTCTTGCAGCGCAAAGGCGCGCTCTTCGGCGGCAAGGCGCTCTTCGCGCCGCTCGGGGTAACGGTCAAATCCGCAGGAATAGTTGTGCAGCTTACCCCGGTCGATTTCCACAACACGCGTGGCAAGACGCTTGGCAAAGGCCCGGTCATGGCTGACAAAAATCAGGGTGCGGGCCTTGCGCAGCAAAAAATCTTCCAGCCAGGTGATGGTGGCTATATCCAGATGGTTGGTGGGTTCGTCCAGAATGAGGTCTTCGGAGCAGATCAGCGCCCGAGCCAAGGCCACGCGGCGCTTGGTGCCGCCGGAGAGCGAGGTAAAATCCGCATCGGGATCCAGCCCCAGATGGTTGATGACGGCAAGCACATCGCCGTAGCGCTCCCAGCCGCTGGTCAGCTCAAGGCTGTGCTCGGCCCCGGCATGGGCTGCGGCAAGGGCCGTGCCCTCTTCGCCCAGAACCTCCGCCACCAGAGAAAAAACCGTGCCGCGCCAGCGTTCCGGCACATCCTGCGGCATCTGACCTATGAGCGTGCCAGGGCGGATAATCATGCCGGAATTGGGCTGCATCTGCCCACCGAGCAGCGCCAGCAGCGATGACTTGCCCGCGCCGTTGCGCCCCACGAGACAAAGCCTGTCGCCCACTTCAACCGAAAAATCCGCCGAGTCCAGTAGCGGCTTGCCGCCGAGGTTCAGGGTAACACCCTGCATGCTCAAAAATGCCAAAATATTCTCCAACGCTGTGATATGATTCTGCCTGGGGCGGTAGTCGCTCTGAGTTGCGGTTGCCCTGCGGATGTGTGCTTTGTACGCCCTGCAAACCAGGCGGCCAGCGATGTGCGCAAAAATGCACTGCACCTGCGCCCCGCAGAGGCGTATCATTACCCCAGCGGCGAAACTGACGCAACGGGCCGCAGACAAGCCTGCGCGTGGCCCATCCGCGCAACAGCCGTAAGGGCGATCTTGTATTGCCCGCACAAAGCGAGTAGCCGAAGACATTGCCAAAATTTCACTCATTACCCACGGGCGGGAATATGCGGAGCGCAAAGATCTTTTACTGGTGTTTTTTGTTTGTGTTTTTTAGCGGAATTGGCCCCGCCTTTGCGGACGAGATTCAAATTCATGAAGCCACGCAAACGACATCCCAAGGCCCGGTTGTGGTCAAATCCTTTCGTGCTGCCGGGCAAGGGCCACACCCGGCTGTCATTGTGCTGCACGGCAGCCAGGGATTGGATAAATTTCGGGCATTTTATGAGCGCAACGCCACACAATTCGCCCGCGCTGGTTTTGATGCCTATGTGCTGGATTATTATAATGAACAGGATGTCGCATGCTCCAAAACTGTGGAAACGCGGCGCGCAAATTTTTCAAAGCGCATAGGCGCGTGGTCGCAGATGGTCAGCGATGTTGTTACAGACGTGCTGGCACAGGGGCAGAAAGCGCGCCCCGTTGGCATCGTGGGTTTTTCTCAGGGGGGATATCTGGCCACATCCGTTGCCAGCAAGGATACAAGAATCGCGGCGCTGGTTGTGTTCTACGGCGGCATCCCCGCCCAGCGCAGGGCTGACGGCAAGCACCCCATTACCCATATGCCGCCCCTGCTGGAACTGCACGGCGACGCGGATACCGTTGTGCCCATGGAAAGAGGCAAGGAACTGGTGGAACTGACCCGCAGCCTCGGCCAAACGGCTGAGATGGTGATCTACCCCGGCGCAGGACACGGCTTTAACCGCTCTGCCGCCACAGACGCGGAGCAGCGGACGCTGGAGTTTTTTCAGAGGATGCTGACGGGCAGGCGGTAATGGGTGTCCAATAGTTAGTGTCCCTGGGACGCCAGATAACTACCAGAAGGAATTTTCACCTAAAGAGCCTGCCGCCAGATGTTAACCCCTTGGCGGTGATTATTGAATCTGTGGTTCTGTCGGAATCTGTTCGGAGGCATGAGGCCAAGGCCAGTAGGCAACTCTGGACATATTACCACATGAGGGGCGAGGGCGATACAGCAGTCGCCCCTTGCTTTTTTATGCAATAGGCACAAAGAGCATGACGTGGAAACTGGCAAAAATGATTCGTATTGGCGGGTTAGGGCTTTTTTGCCGTGCCGTAACGAAAAACGCCGCGCTCCATAATGATGAGATCAGAAAAACTGCTTTCTTTCAAAATCTCGTCTGTGCGACGGTTGAGGTTGCATCCGTCGGCAATTCGTGTCCATGAGCCATTAGCAAAATCAAAAATTTTGCCGGCCCGCGCTCCTTTGGGCCGCACATGCTCTATGAAAATGAACAGGCCGCCCGCCTTGAGCACCCGCTGTATTTCGCTCATGCCTTTTTCAATATCCGCAGTGCAAAAAAGCAGCGTGGCGACCACGGTGTCAAATTGCCCTTCTGCAAAAGGCATTTTTTCAACATTGCCCTGATAAAACGCAAAATTAATCCCAGCCCGCCGTTCAAGTTCCTGTGAGCACTGGCGATCCAACCCTGTCAGGCTGCGTATTTTTTCAGGATTATAATATCGAAGGTTGACTCCCGTCCCTATCCCGACTTCAAGCACATCGCCATAGGCACAGGGCATTATTGCTGAACGCATTTTCTTCAATACCCACGCTTCTAAGGGCATCATGGCGATATCGTATATGTTCATGCCCGATTCCATTTGCACCACAACATACGGTGAAAAATGGACCCGCAGGCTATGGTGTCAGACTGATTAAGAAAGTATGCGTAATCATGAGGTGACAAAATTATCCCCCCCGCATTTTCCTTATTTAACATCTATGCTAAAAAACACTTGTTGGGCTCAAACTGACTAGGAGAACAATCTCCATCTGCCTAAAAAAAATTTGCAAAAGCGAGTTATCTCTGCAAAGTCTAACTGGATAGATATCCTATCAATCCATAGCTATCGCGCGCAATAATTTTTTGCCTTCAAACATTCTGGACAAACGGATGATGATCCCATAGCAGAGCAGTGCTTAGCTGCCCGTAGCTGTAAAAAAACTTTGACAAAAATTTCAGCAAGATTTTTTATTCAAAGCGACTGCGTTAACGAACACATCTCCATCAATGAGATCGGCTGGAAAAAATGGACGCCATAGTTCATACCCTTAGAGGAGGTTCTATGACGAAAACACCACGGGGCCGTTATCCGCAAGAATTAAAACAGCAAGCCGTCACCATGGCGGTTGAGGATGGTTTCGGCGTAACGGAAATAGCGCGAACGCTTTCTATTTATTTGAAAACCGAGGCGAACTGGGTTACGCAGTACCGACTGGACAAACAAGAGTTCGCTTTGAAGCCGAGCGTGAGTGAGCAAGATGCTCTGAGTTGGCGCGGCTGAAGAAAGAGAACGTCCTGCGGTGCATGGAGTGCGATATCCTAAAAAAGCGGCGTACGTTGCCAAAGAGTCGCTGTGAGGTACGCCGCAGTCAGTGCTCTGCGACACCAATATCCAGTCCACCTTGTTTGCCTAGTTTTGCACACATCAGTCAGTGGATATTACGCATGGCTCAAACGCGATGCGGCCCCATCAAGCAAGACAGCTCGTCTGGAGACCGAGATTTTGGTTGCCCACAAGCGAACACGCGGCACATACTGCGAGGAGCAGTTGCACTGGGAACTCATGGCAAGTGGTTGCGCCGTCAGCCTCTGGAAGGTCAAGCATGCAATGTGAACTGGGCCTTGTCTGTAAGCGCAAACGGCGGGTTATCCGCACACCACAGAGTCAAATCACGCGTTGCCGGTCGCTCCCATCTTCTGAACCGTGATTTCACGCCGGGCGAGCACAACCGCGTGTGGATGAGTGACATAACATACATTCCTACACGGCAGGGCTGGGTATATCTTGCTGGAATCAAAGAGTTACGCAGCCGGAAAATTGTCGGCTTCAGCCTAGCTGAGCGAATGGATACCGGGCTTGTCTTGGCCGCATTGATGGAAGCGGTGCGTTTCCACCGTCCAACCGGTGGGACTGATTCTGCATTCGGATCGCGGCAGCCTGTATTGCAGCGCAGAGCTTACCAGAAAAAACTCCGCGCATACGGTCTAGTCTGTTCCATGAGTAAAAAAGGGGATTGTTACGACAGCGCCTCGATGGAGAGCTCTGGGGCTTGTTAAAAGATGAGTTTGTCCATCGTAAGAGCTACAACTCACAGGCGGAAGCCATTGCAGACGCAACAAAATATATTGAAATTTTTTATAATCGACAAAGGCCCCAGGCCGCGCTTGGCTATCACTCTCCGGTGGCATTTGTCAGAAGTCGGATGATGAACCAAAGTTGCCAATTGCCGCTTACCATGGTGCCCGAATTTGACGACCTACCTCGTTAAGAACACTGTTAACGAACAAGTATCAAGAAAGTCATTTTGACACAGACAGCAACACAATTTATGCAAGTCACCACCTGAGCAACTTACCTGCTGAAAAAGCATACAGCACATTTATCAAATTTGAATAATATCTCTTGGGGGGAGCATTCCGTGTCAATCAGCCTTTCGCTAATTATTCCTTGCTATAATGAAGAGAACACGCTGTCTAGCTGCGTTGAAAGATGCCTCACGCTGCGTGATGAAGGTATCAAACTTGAGCTCATCATCGTGAACGATTGTTCAACTGATCGCAGCATGGCCATAGCCAATGAGCTTGCAGCTGCACATCAGGAAGTTGTCGTGCTTCACCACTCGGTTAATCAGGGAAAGGGAGCGACACTGCGCACGGGATTTTTGCAAGCAACCGGCGATTACATAGGAATTCAGGATGCTGATGCGGAGTACGATCCTAACGATTACCTTACGTTACTCGCACCACTGCAGGAAGGTAAGGCGGATGTAGTGTACGGCTCCAGATACCTGCGGCAAGAAACCCGGCGGGTGCTATACTTTTGGCATACTTGGATGAACCGCTCGCTTACGTTTATATCCAATATGTTTACTAACCTAGACATCAGCGATATGGAAACCTGCTATAAACTTTTCAGGCGCGAGGCCATTCAGGCTATTGCCCCAAAATTGCAGGAGAGCAGATTTGGCTTTGAACCAGAAGTTACCGCCCTTGTAGCCCAGATGCACTACCGGGTATACGAATGTGCCATTCATTACACCCCCAGAACATACGAAGAGGGTAAAAAAATTGGCTGGCGCGATGGCGTACACGCACTCTACTGCATCATGCATTACAGTGCCCACACCGCTCCGCTTCCAATGCAATTTTTGCTGTATTTCTTTATCGGGGCTATTAGCGCCCTATCAAATATTATATCATTTGCCTTATTAACAGCAGCAGGACTAAATATTTCTTCAGCAATCATTATTGCCTTCATCATCTCGACATCAATAAATTACAAGCTCTGCATTTCAATTCTTTTCCGGCACAATGCACGATGGTCTTCTCCGAAAGAAATACTCGCATATGCACTTGCATCTATAGGCATGCTTGGCCTTGATTATGCTGTAACATATGGGCTAATCGCCCTCACCGTAATGCCTGTTTGGAGTAAATTCTGGGCGGCAGTAATTGGCTTTGCAGGAAACTTTGCATTACGAAAGCATCTGATTTTCCGAGAAAAAAATAAAAAATAAACTTTGTGTCACTTCGCGATGCAGCAAGCAATGGGCATGACCGAATCCGCATTACCATTACCCCCACGAGACTCCAGAACTAATAGCTGCATCCTGAATTCACATAACAAGTCAAATACTCTGCGCGCAGCATATACTTTATAAAACAAATATGTTGGGCGCGCTTATTGGAAGAAATGAATGATTTGCATCTATCTTTGCACCATTGCACTTTTTTTTGCTACTAGCAGTGCTGGATTTACATTTTTTTCAATATTACGTGTTACCCCGCGCAACCCCTTTTTAGCTTTTTTTGCGGGCTTTTTTTTAGTCAGCTTACTGGCTATGGCTGTTTCACTGGTTAAGCCGCTTACCCTCCAATATTCCCTTTTGTGCCTGACCCCTGCGTTGCTTGGCATTAAGCAGCTACGCAGATTGTTCAGCTCCCCTGCCAGTCAGTCGGGACGCCACCTACCCATTCTGGCATTCTTTTTTGCCACAGCAGGTGTTTGCGCTCTGGGCACAGCCTATGCGGAATGGACAAGCTATGCCTACGACTCAGACCTTTACCACATTCAGATTGTGCGCTGGCTCAATGAGTATGGCACACCATTTGGCCTTGGCAATCTTCATTCCAGGCTAGCAAACAGTTCCATCTGGCCCCTATTTGCAGCCCTTCTAAACCACTCGTTTCTTCAAGATAGCACGCCTTGGATCATGATGCCGACTTTTATAACGGCGTTTACAATGTATTTTGTACATGACTTCATAGACAGCTCATCCCGTCCCCTCAGCATCTACGCATTGTGCATGTTTCCAGTGTGCATTTATAGCACTCTATTCTGGGGTTACCCCAATCTATACCACGATTTTCCATCCCTCGCTGTTTTGTGTATCTCTGGCGCAGAGTTGCTGCACATGCTCTTTTCTCAGCAAAATCGAACATTAAGTTCAACGATTTCAGCAATAACATGCATTGCCCTTTCTTTTTTGATCAAACCACTTTCGGCAATATCGGTATTGATTATCACTCCAATTGCTTTATATTACTACTATACATCAACAAATTTTAAATTTAGTAATATTTTGATAATCTTTGCTTTCCCATTACTCGCTGCCATTCTCTGGTGCGCAAGAAATGTCATCACTTCAGGGTATCCATTTTTCCCAATTTCCATATTCCCGTTTACTGTAGACTGGGCCATGCCACTCAGAGATGTGACAGGCAATGCAACCGCTGTGCGCGCATGGGCGCGCATGCCTGGGCCAAATCATCTTGAAGCATTTGAGCGAGGTATTTCTTTCTGGTTTTTACCTTGGGCTAAGGCGCTCATCTCATCCAAACAGGCAGTTCTCACAACACTACTTCCTTTTACTGCGGGTTGTGTGTGCTGGTTTTTTATTCGCAAGCAGCTTACTTCGCGTGAAATACTGTGTCTCTTTGGCTGGTCGCTGCTTTCCATCGTGTACTGGTTCTGGATGGCGCCAGACCCGCGCTTCGGCAGGGAACTTTTCTGGATTTTTTTTGCCTTAGGGTCCGCGTGTTTCGTTCAGTATTGGCCAGTTAATGTCACATCCATTCTGAACAACTTTTTCAGATATCAAGACAAACAGCGCCAACTCTGCGTCGTGATAGTCCTTTTTTTCATGCTGGCTTCATGTGCCATATCATTCATGCACAGATTACAGGGCAACAGTGTCGCGTGGGTTTCCCTGGGAACTATCAATCCATGGCCCACAAAACTTATAACTGCAGAAAGCGGTGCTGCTCCTTTTGACATTTATATTCCATTTGACGATGACAGATGCGGTAATTCACCACTACCGTGCGCTCCAACAGTACCACAGCATACCGTACGGCGTGATGCCATAAAACTTGGAGCTGGATTTCGTCCAAATACCCAACAATAAAATCAGCATGGCACTACTATTATTGACTTTACCTTGAAAAGTTGAAGTGACTTGAGTTAACCTGTCGCATGCCAAACCACGTGTCATGCGCACCCTCTTTTACTGAGTAGTATTCAAGGAAGAGGGTTGCCAGAGGCAAAAAATTCTTCCGCCTCTTCATTTTTGAAACTCATGATCATCTGAAACATATCCTCATGTATGCCTCCAGAAGATGACCCTCCCCCCGAAAAGTATGCCATTGAAAAGTTAGTGTTCCTGACATAGGAGCACAAGAATGAAGCAACAGATTATTGGGATCTTGCGGCACGAGGACTAGACGTATACATCCAACCACTAACTGCCAGCCCCTAGCCCTTCCAGAATAGCTCAAATTTTCCCCGCAGATCAAGCCAAAGTATGCATGGCGGTATGCATAGCGTCGCGCACTCGCTAAAAACATACCCTTTTTGAACACGAAAACGGCGTGCTGCTATCTAAAGCAACACGCCGTTTTTATTATGTATAAATGGCGGAGAGGGTGGGATTCGAATTATTACATAACATGATAAACTAATTAATTATCTCTACTGAATATTAAAAAAATATCCGGATTTATGTCCGACATTACAATCACACTATTCTGCGAATGAAGTTCAGAATCACCATGGATGGCGTAGCCCTTACAAGACGGCTATTAAGACAGTTACCAAGTTGACAACATACCAGCCACGTGTAAGATTTTCTTACATGGAGATGCTATCATGAAGAGTACAAAACAAAAAGTTTTAGAGGAAGTGACCGAGGTCCTGAAAACAATGACAGAAATTGAGGGAGTCACAATAACTCTGGAATGTAACCCCATAGAAAACCTTGCACTTGACAGTGGTCATGGAATTCCTTTTGCTCTTGAAATTGAAGACAGACTTTCAATTGTTATCCCGCCAGAAATCAACCCTTTCGTCAACGACACTCCCATTCCATGTGCCAGAACAGTGGGTGAAATTGTTGATTTGTTGATTGCGCTTTCAGCAAAGCAGGACGAGGCACAAAAATGAACGATAATAACCGCCCTGAAATTGCACGTCGCTTACAGCTTGCACGAAAACAAGCGGGTTTGACCCAAGGACAAATTGCATCAATAATAGGGTTGCCACGCCCTGCGATATCAGAAATTGAAGCTGGAAGAAGGAAGGTATCCGCAGAAGAACTTATAGCCTTGAGTGAAGCATACGGCATTAGCATCTCGTGGTTGACCTCCTTAAGCTCTCGAGCAACTCCCCCCGCCGTGGAATTGGCGGCCCGAGAGCTCGCGAAACTTAAACAGGAAGATTTAGATGCGGTGCTCAATCTACTAAAGACACTGCGATCAACAGACACGGAGTAGTCCATGGATAAACGGACAACGCAGGGGCGGATAGCACTGCGTGCAGCTCTTGATACAAGAAAACGCGCAAAAGTGACTTTTGACTCCCCTGTATGCGTCTATGACCTTGCAGAAAAGCTTAACGTTTCCTTATGGTTTCAGGGTGGGGGTAGCTTTGGTGGAATGTTTTCGAAAAATGCAAATGCCATATTCATCCCGAGCTTGCGTCCTGCAGCGCGACAAACATTCACATGCGCCCATGAACTAGGCCATTGGTACTTTGGGCATGGGTCGAGAATCGATGCACATAATGAGCACGAGGTATCGTTTCAAAGCGACAACGAGGAAGAGAAATTAGCAGATCTTTTTGCAGGTCATCTATTGATGCCCATAGATGCCATAAAACATGCTTTCCAAAAAAGGCACATATCACCGAATAACTGTACTGAAATAGAATTTTATAGAATTGTGAGTCAGCTTGGTGTAGGATATACCACACTATTGGGGCATATGCTTTGGACTCAAAAAATTTTGAATCAAAGCAGTTACGAGCGATTAAAAAAATGCTCACCTAAAAAAATCAGGGCTACTCTTTTAGATTTTTTGGATACAGATCCAGAGCACTTAGTTATTGCAGACGAGGAGTGGGAGGTATCACCTATTGATCTTCAAGTTGGCCAAGTAGCAATTGTCCCGCCTAAGGCCTCAAGCAGAGGAGATTGCATCTCAATCATTAGACAAACAAGTATCGCGACAACGGTCCGTGCAGAGAGGCCAGGAATTTCAACGCTAGAGTGTGATAATGGATGGGTAGCATTTGTGAGAGTCTCACGGAAAAACTTTGAAGGCAGAAGCATATACCGGCATTTAGAAGAGGTCGATGATGAGTGATGTACTCCAAGCCACTGGCAGCAATCTTTCGGAGGTATGGTTAAAAGCGGTGTCCTTGGTCCTTGACACGCCCAATAAACCATTATGCGTCTCCATTTCTCTACCTAATAATAAAATACTTGAAGACACCGCAATAAGAAGTGAGCTTGATTCATTACTTGCCACAAAAGAGAAAATTTCGGTTAGAGAGACAAGTGAGACTATTTTCCCAATCAACTACTGGCGTACACATCAGCCCTCGCTATCAGATCTCTCGGCATGGTATCTTCATCGCTACCTTCCAAGACATCGCGCAAGAATACGTAAGGTAAGGCAAGGAACCCCTCGAGATACCTACTTTGAACGTCTTATTGCTTATCCTGGATTTCAACAAACAAAACAGGGAATAAAATCATCTCAGATAAATCAGCTTGGCCACATAATAGACACCTATAAGCATTATCGATCCCTAGGAAGACAGCCTTCTCCTTCTAAGTATATCGCCACATGTTTAAACCCCAGCATAGACAACAACAACTTTGCACCATATGTACCATTTCCTTGCTTACAGCAAATCGGATTTGCCTTTTCGGACGAGTCTATCACTGTAACTGGCTTTTACACAATACAATATCTCATGAAAAGAGGTTATGGGAACTACTTAGGACTATGCTACCTTGGAGAATTCATGTCTAAGGAGACTGGACTACCTTTATCGAGAGTTAATTGCTTTATAGGAACTCCACGGGTTGATAATTTTTCAAAAAATACGCTTAGATCAATATTTCGACGTTTGCCATAGGCGTCACAACATCTCACAATATATTGAGCTACAATGGACCATCTAGAGTTAGGAAAGCTGATAGTCTTTGAAGGACCAGATAACGTCGGCAAGACAACTATATCGCGATCAGTTGCTGACGCGATTAGCCAATTGCGCCCATGCAAATACTTTTCATTTCCGGGGAATGCACAGGGGTCAATTGGATCGTTAGTTTACAACATTCATCACGATAAAAACTCTTGTGGACTAAAGGATATTGACGCCAACAGCCTCCAGGCTTTGCATATTGCAGCCCACATCGATTCTATACAGCGCGACATCATACCCTCTTTGACAAAAGGGGAAACAGTTATACTTGACAGGTTTTGGTGGTCTTCTTACGTATACGGGAAAATCACTAACTGCAACATGCAGATTATTGAAAATTTAATCAATGCAGAAAAGGCAGCATGGCAAGGAATTCACCCAGATATTATTTTTTATGTCGAAAATAAATTCTGCAATAGCCAGATTTCAAATTCAGGAAAACTTTTATTACAAGAATACCAAAACTTATCACTATCACAATCAGAGTATGAAAATGTAAAAACAATTCATAACACTGACCTTGCTGAGACAACCAGCGGAATAAAAATTTCTATAGAGAACTTGTTTGAAAGTAACTTTCCAAACCACCAGCAAGCTTGCCTTTTTACATTCTCCACTAAAAGAAGCCCCGTTGCTAATGCCCCATCACCTTTAAAGCGCCTTCTCGAGCCAACAATAGTTTATGATACATATTGGGAATTTGCCGCTAAAAGACAGGATGTTTTTTTTGCTCGGCTCAAAGGAGAACCAAGACCGTGGACATATGACAAAATCATTGATTGTCATAAATTTACCAATGCATACCGAGCATCAGACAGGACAAGTCAGTTTTTAATTAAAGACGTAATCTATGAAGGAAGCCAAGACATTGAAGAAGTCTTTTTTAGAATTATCCTTTTCAAAATATTTAACAAAATAGAGACATGGAAGCTCCTTCAAAACGAGCTCAATAAAATCTCATTCTCTACTTTTACCCCTTCGCGATATGATGAGATCCTTACCAATTCAATCGAGAAAGGAGAGAGAATCTATTCTGCGGCTTATATAATGCCGACTGGGGGCAGAGGATCAACGCACACGCGCAAACACCGAATGCACTTGCATTTACTGGACTCGATGATGAAGGATAGACTTCCAGACAAAATTGCTCAAGCAAAGTCCATGGGGAAAGTATTTGAGCTGCTAAAGGGATATCCTAGCCTAGGCGATTTTTTGGCTTATCAGTACGCCACAGATATCAATTACTCAGAATTGACCAATTTCCCTGAGACACAATTTGTAGTCCCTGGCCCCGGGGCAAAAGACGGCATAAAAAAATGTTTTGCAAAATCAGGAGGCCTTTCTGATTCCGAAATAATTAAGGTAGTCATGGAGCATCAAGAGGAAGAATTCAATAGACTTGGTCTGAATTTTAAGTCGCTCTGGGGGCGTCCATTGATGCTAATTGATTGCCAAAATCTCTTCTGTGAAACTGACAAGTATGCACGCGTCAAACACCCAGACATAAAAGGGTATACGGGCAGGAGCCGAATCAAGCAAAAATTTCACCCTGACCCAAGGCAAATTAATTATTGGTATCCCCCCAAATGGGGAATCAACGAACGGATCCAAAATGGAGAAATGCCATGATCGCAGCTTTTGAAGCGAAGACTGCGAATGATGTATGGCTGCAAGCATATAAAAGTTTACAGAATAGCGATTCGCTAACATCAAGCAGACTTGGCCCCACACGAGAGCTCTTACATGTGAATTTTAGCATTAGCGATCCACGGCAACGCTGGACGCTTTCACGTTTTCCCGCATTAAACCCTGCTTTTGCAATTGTAGAAACACTATGGATACTTGCTGGTGACAATACCGCCGCATTGCTTAACTATTGGAATCCGCTTTTGCCTCAATTTTCTGGCAACAGCGAATGCTATCACGGGGCCTACGGATATAGACTCCGCAGGCAGTTTGGATTTGACCAGCTTGAACAAGCCTATAACGCTCTTAGAAGCAATCCATACTCACGCCAAGTGATTCTACAGATATGGGATCCGCGCATAGATTTCCCAACTGCAACAGGTGAAGCTGTAGACGCCGATATACCGTGTAATATTTGTGCACTTCCTAAAGTCAGAGATGGCAAACTGGAGTGGCTTCAGATAATGAGAAGCAATGATCTTTATTTAGGAACGCCCTATAATTTTATCCAATTCACAACGCTGCAAGAAGTTCTTTCAGGTTGGATTGGAATTGAGCTAGGAGCATACCACCAAATAAGCGATTCACTGCATATTTATGAAAAAGATTTTCAAGTTGTTCAGGCAGATAAAAAAATAGAGCCCCTTACAAACACGGACAACTTAGCCTTAAGTAAGAACGCATTCGAAGCCCAGATGAAAGAAATAATGCCTTGTGTAAAGAAGCTTTCTTCACCGACTTTACAAAAACATGAATTCAGCAGGATGGTACAAAATATCAACCTCCACAAAAGTTATAAAAACCTTTTTTTGATCGTTGCAGCAGATGCCGCTCGACGCAGAGGATGGGAACAAGAAATGCACGATGCGATCGATCGTTGCAGTAATGCGTTGTTATGTGTTGCATTTTCACGATGGGAAAAGCGGCATCCGCTGAATAAAATATAGATTAAATTAAAGTCACTTTAAAGTGGACCTAGATGCTGACGGCAGAGGATTATCTCCTCTGATAATATTCAGCATCTTAGCCACCGCCTATTGAGCATCCCAGAATTTTTTGAAAAAAAAGACAACCAGCCCTGAAATAATAGAAAAAGATAAAGTCACAAAAACATTTTTCCAAAATTGTAAAGCCTTTTTCATCTCTTTCATTTCTTGAAAAAGTTCAGCCGGAGATGGAATATCTCCTGATATGTTCATCACATCGTCAGATTTAATTGCTTCAACCCCACCGTTATTACCTTTATAGAGATCTGAAGTTTCTTGATCAAGATCAGCAAACCACACCATGAATAATGGTTTACCCTGCGTGACATTAATATTCTGACTGCCAGCATTATACACTGAAAATTTCAAATGCCCAAAATAGCCGGGGTCAACGTGGAATCCAGAAATGTTGACAAGGCCCCGAAATTTGATTCCAGCCTTGATAGAGATAAAACACAGATTAGTTGAGGGGACGGATATCCACTCCTCACTCGTAAGAAGTGCAAACTGTCCAGGTTTTATTGATAGCTGTTCAGAAGTTTCAAGAACACGTTTTTTCTTTGTTTTTTCGTCAGTGGTATAATACTCCTTACCAAGCGCCAATTCATAGGCGCCGTATTTTATATTTTTTTCATTATATGGAATGATTATTTTATTTGATAGGCGGTTTTTTAATTTTTCAGAAGACCAAAATGACATTTATCCCTCCAGCTTATTTGAATATGAAAGTAGGGTAAAAAACATCAGCACACAACAGAGCTTTAACGTGCTATCAATGCAAATTATACATCAGACAGCCTAAATTTTATCGGCTTAGCAGCCTACGGTTCAGACACAAGCACCAATTTAAAGCAGCTAGCCATTCCACAGAAGTTGTAAAAGATAATAAGCTGATTCCCCATAAAAAAACAAAATATTTTATTGAAATAGTTATCATCAAAATCCACTATAAACTCAGACTGAGGTGCATCTATGACGGAGAAAAACGTGTTTATAAGCCATTATAGCAAAGATGACGAACACATTTCCAAGCTAAAAGATCTCCTGAAAAAAAATGGATATACCATCAAAAACAGCTCTATTGATAGCACTAAACCCAACAATGCTTCAAGCCCTGAATATATCAGAGGCATCCTAAGCGACCGCATTAACTGGGCTGGTTGCGTTGTCGTTTTGATTGGCCCCCATACGCACTCTCGAGAATGGGTTAACGATGAGATTGAAATAGCAGCCAAACGAGGCAAGCGCATTGTTGGCATTTTTATTAACGGAGCGAGTGATGCAAAATTGCCTGCAAAATTTGAAGAATTTGGCGATGCCCTTGTGGGATGGACCTCCGAAAAAATAATTGATGCTATTAACGGCATTATTGACAATTTTGAAAATTCTGATGGATCGTTAAGACCATCAAAGTGGATCATCAACAGAGGTGTATGCTAATGATCGGGTATAGTTATGTAATTCCACGAGACTATGGCTTTGCACCAAATCCTTTTGGAGGCATTTGCACTTTAGCAACGTGCAAGCCGGGGATTAGGAATATGGCCCATGTTGAAGATTGGGTAATCGGCTGTGGTTCAAAAAAATTTAATTTGCAAAATAGAATTGTCTTTGCAATGCGAATAACAGAAATTATGACTTATGATGAATATTGGGCAGACCAACGATTCCAGCATAAAAAGCCCACAATGGACTCAAGTCTAAAGCGCATGTATGGTGATAACATTTATCACAAGGAAAATAGCACATGGTATCAAATGAACTCACACCATAGTAATGATGACGGATCTATAAACCTCAGCAACTTACATCGAGATACAAAATCAGATAGAGTTTTGCTTTCAGAAGAGTTCTACTATTTTGGAAAAAGTGCTTATAAGCTTAGCAGCAAACGCCTTTCTTCCACCGTAACTTATTCTGGACGGGGATACAAAAAAGTCGATGACATATCATTAAACAATTTATCTAAAATTCTTAGAGAAAATTTTAGCATTGGCATAATAGACTTCCCAATTCTATTTAAAAACTTCAAAAGATATAATGGGAAATAGGGCAAGGGCACTTCATCTTTAAGAAGTGCCCTTTAGCTCACAAGCATTTAAAACACACTTTTTCTACTGATTTATAACAATTTTTTATAATGCGACAGCACTAAAGACTCATCACATCAACTTTTGTGTCCAAATGATGCATGCGCTGCCTCACTAAACCACTTTGCATGTTCAACAGATACATGTCCTTCGACCCTTTCTGCAAGAATAACTAACCGCTCATTTTCAGATGTCCCTGCATACGGTCCGGCCTCACCAAGGAATAGATACTTTTCATGTTTCAATTGCTCCGCAGTCGCACGATAGGAAACCCATAGCACCGCGTACTGATTTAATTGTTGTACTCCCTCAATAAGTGCGATTATCCCTCCGGATGCAGCGGTTAACCACTTTGCATATTGGGGAGGAGCAAAGCTAAAGATAGGAATTAACGAAGCTAGCCCTATTTGCATTAGCTTCAAACGTTTATACCATTTCTGACAGTGCATACTTTTAGTATCATACCACTCGCATTGATCCTTGAGGCGCACCCAAGAAGAATGAGCCACAAGACAATCATTTTCTATCTTTTTTGCATAGTTTTGATTATTGCTATTGCTCATCTTGCACCTATTTTTTTGCGCGTGTTCTTGTTAAAGATACGGCCCCTTGCCCACTGCATATGCCACTTGCAACTAGCTGTCCTCATTGGGTTTAATGTAATATTCTTCACGAGGGCTTCTGCTGGCGTCAGCCAACCCAATGAACTGTGAGGCCGACCGCTGGTTATAATCCTGTCGCAGGCTCCAATAGTTTTTCGAGCATCGTGCAGGGATAGAAACACATTCTAGTTTAAACTCTCATCCCGAAATTACCCATTAAAGTTTGCAATATATCATTAGCCGGTGCTTCTCTTTTTTTGATTTACACAGATGCTCGTTGGCCTTGCAACGCGCTGTAAGGCACGATCCTCTCCATGTCTGTGCGCTTCTGGACATCCATCGAATCCGCTTCGTACTGAGCCTGCAAGTTGACCCACAAATTGAGGTCAGTTTCAAAAAACTTTGCAAGCCGCAGAGCCGTATCAACAGAAATGCCCCGCTTCTCGTTAATAATCTCATGCACTCGTGAAGCGGGAATCCGCAGCTCCAGCGCAAGCGTGGAGGCCGTAAGACCAAGGGGGGCCATATATTCTTCGCGCAATATTTCGCCGGGGTGAATAGCAATCATAAAAAATCTCCTAACCATACGTGGTGTTTTTGCTGTTTTCTGCCAGCAGCTTTGCCGCTAGTGATAATCCACCACTTCCACACCATATGCGTTTCCATCTTCCCACCGAAAGCATATGCGCCATTGCATGTTAATGGCGATGCTAAACTGTCCGTCCCGATCTCCCTTCAACTTTTCCAGCCTGTTGCCTGAAGGAATTCGGAGCGAATTGAGCTGACCTGTCGCATGTAAAATGCGCAGCATGCGCAACCCCTTTCGCTGTGCGGTATTCAGAGGTGGGAAAGTGCCAGAGGTAAAAAGCTCTTCCGTCTCTTCATTTTTGAAGCTCATAATCATCTGAAGCGTACCCTCATGAATGCCTCCAGCGAATAGCCTGAACGCTCTTGGCAGCATTCGCAGCGCGAATACGTTAAACGTATTCGTTAAGCATAAATGCGCCCGATTTGGCTTGTTGTCAATATTAGCTAGACGAGGAAAGACTGTGTTTACACCTTCCTCGCCGTTTTTCGGGCACTGCTCCATACGCGCCCGTTGCTGATTCAAAACCTCAACGGGATAATCCTTTACTTGGTGAGCTGCGGCCCGATTTCGCTCGGCGGGGCTGGTGTTGACGTTGGAGAGCGAGTTCCCCCCCATCAACCAATTGCTATCATCTCATATTTTAGCTATTATACTAAAAAATAAAGTTAAGAGCTATTATGTTAGACGATATTCTAAAAACTCCGCAGGAAGTCCGGCTCAGCATCGCCGCCAAGGCGCAGGCCAAACGTCTTGCGCTCAATATGAGCCAGAAAGATTTGGCTGCCCGTAGCGGCGTTTCCCTTGGTTCTGTGAAGCGCTTTGAAACAACAGGTGAAATCTCGCTCGCGTCCCTGCTGGCTATCGCCCTGCTTCTTAATGATCTTGAAGCCTTTTCCGGCTTGTTCAACCCGCCGCGCACAGAAAACCTGTTCAAGCCGCAATCCCCAGCACCCCGCAAGCGGGCAGGGAGAAAACGCCATGAATCTTGACGTGCATCTGCATGCATACGGCGTACGGCGCCATGTGGGAAAGCTCGCCGCACACAGCAACGCCATTCTGTTTCAGTACGCGCCAGAATTTCTTGATTCGGGCATCAACATTTCGCCGTTCAGGCTTCCGCTCAGTCCAGAGGTCAAGGAAGACCCCAAGCGCACCTTTGACGGCCTGTTCGGCGTGTTCAACGACAGCCTGCCCGATGGCTGGGGGCTGCTTTTGCTGGACAGGGCATTACGAAAAAAAGGCTCATCGCTCCATGCCTGCCTGCCCTTGCAGCGCCTTGCCATGGTAGGTGCCCACGGCATGGGCGCGCTGGAGTACACCCCGGCGGCGGCACAGGCAGAAGAAGCCGTTTCTGTGGCGGAACTGGATGCGCTGGCAGAGGAATCGCTGCGGATTCTGCGCGATGCGCCTGTGGATGCGGGGCAACTGGACAAACTTATTCAGCTCAACGGCTCATCCGCAGGGGCCAGACCCAAAATTCTGGTGAACGTGGCCGATGATTTCCGCATTGTGCCGCAGGGGGCGGGGGAACCCCAAGGAACCCCCTGGATCATCAAATTTCGCTCCGCGCACGAGCCGCCAAACACCGGGCTGATGGAATACGCATATTCCCTTGCGGCCAGAGAAGCCGGGCTGGACATGCCGAAAACGCACCTGTTTCCATCGGCAACCTCGCCGGGATATTTCGGCGTCCAACGCTTTGACAGGGTGCATGGTCAAAAGGTGCATGTGCACACCGCCTGCGGCCTGCTGCACGCATCGCACCGCGAACCCTCGCTCACCTATGAAAGCCTGCTGCGCCTGACGCTGCTGCTCACCAAAGACATGCGCGAAGTGCTTAAAATGGTGCGGCTCATGGTGTTCAACGTGCGCTCCGGCAACAAGGACGACCATTCCAAAAATTTTTCCTTTCTGCTGAGCAAGGAAAACCAGTGGCGAATGGCCCCGGTTTATGACCTTACGCCGTCAGAGGGCATTAACGGGGAACAGACCTGCATGGTTAACAACAAGGGCAAGGATATAGCCGAAAAGGATTTTTTGGCGGCCGCCGCAACTGTGGATGTAGACGCCCGGACAGTGCACGAAATTATACAGCAGGTGGACGCGGCTCTGGCCGAGGTAAAGAAGTAAGGTGCTCAAATGTGCAGGAAGGAGGCCGTCTGAGTGACAAACGGGAAATTCCGCAAGCAGCCTGAGAACTGCTTATAAAGGAAACGCCAGAAAAAATATCCGGTTTGGTATCTGATTTTTACAGCGCGAAAGCAGGCTGCCATGCGGTTACGCATAGCAGCCTGCTTTTATTAACCTGCTGGGATGATAGCTTAAATCCCTACGGCAATACTCAATGACCTAGCCAGCGGAGAAACAAGAACAGAAGCATGAAAGCAATCGCTGTGCATCCAGAAGTTACACTTGCCAACCACCACGTATCACCCCGCAGTTCCTTGCCGTAACCATCCATTACTGCACGCGATTTATCAAAATATTCCTTTGATGCGATTGCCGCCGCCTCGCACTTTGCCAAGCATTGCTCCATACGCGCCCGGTGCTGATTCAAAACCTCAACGGGATAATCCCTTACTTGGTGAGCTGCGGTTCCGATCTCCCGCGCGGCCTGAGAGGTACTTCTCTGCAATTCTCGTAAAAGCTGAATCAGCTCCTGTGAGTTCTTGATTCGTGCTTCTTCCTGCAAGCTCAGAACCATCAGGCTTGCTTCTATCCTTGTCTGATCTATCTCGCTCGGCGGGGCTGGTGGCGTTGTCGCTTCCGATGCCCTGCTCATGCTCTTCAATTCGTCTATCTTGCTCATGGAGTAATCCTCTAAGTTGCAATGCGCCCCATGTGTAACCTTTGCCGAGCTTGCTGCCCTTGAACGTCACGTCACCAAGCGCAAAGCTGATCCCCGAAACAAACCCGGTGGAGGCTTTATTTAAACGCACGGTCACGCCCTGGGCTGCCAACTGCTGACAAAACGCATTCAACGCAATTTTTTGCGTAAGGGCCGCATCAATTATTTTTTGTAGGTTCATGCGGGTGGAGGCCTCGCCAGTGCGCAGGGCGTGCTCAATCTCCCCTTTCGTAAGGGCTGCCCGCAACGTTTCCCGGCTTGAGCGCACTTGCCGGAGAGAAAACCGTTGCTCCAGCTCCCGCATGATTTTTTCTTGCCGCCTGTAGTCGTGCGCGTCACTCACCACTTTTCCATCCAGCGCAATTCTGTTCACCAGAATATGAATGTGTGCGTGTGCGGCGTCTGTATGTCGGCTAATGACATATTGATTGTTTACAAAGCCCATGCCCTGAAGCCACGAATGCGCGGCCTCACACCACTGCTCATCTGACAAGGATTCTTCCGGGTGTAGGCTCAGGCTCACATGGCAAACGGCCTTGGACAGATTCGGCCTTAAAGCGCGAATAGCTCCAAATTCCGCAGCAAGGGCGCGTGGTGTGCGGCCCGCCATATTGGTTTCAAGCAACAGGCTTTTATGGGGCTGCAAATCATAAGCTGCTGCCCCACGAAAGCCTTTGCCCTTGATGCACTTGGCTATCACGGCACTTCCCCTGCCACTGGCGGGGTGCTGCCTGCAACACCCATAAGGGAAGCTTGCAAGCTCATGATCTGGCTAAGCAGCTCCCTTAACAGCCCGAAGGGAACAGCCGTTCGCCCCGCATTGGCTGCCTTGGCGATTTGGTTGAGATTCACGCCCAACCGCGCAAGCTCGCCGTAGGCCTTGCGGTTAACCTCTGGCACTGGGGGCGGCGGCATGCGTTTGCTTAAAGCTGCTGTGCGCAACCACTGCGCAGGGCTCATGCCCATGTGCCGCGCACGAAGCTGAAGCGCCTCCCACTCTGCCGGATTGACGCGCACCCCGATTGTCATGTGGCGCACCTTTATGGGGTCGCCCTTTGGGCGTCCACTTTTTCGGGGGCCGTGTTTGCGCGACTCAGCAAGCATAGGCGCGCTCCTTTTGCCGTGAAGCGGCAATGTGCTTTGACGCCTCGCAGAGCAAGCCGTTTGAGCGAAGCGAAAACATGGCTTGCTTCAAGCCATCTGACGCGGGGGAGGCGATATTTTGCCAAGCTGTCCCACTGTCCCTGTCCTTAGGGGTGGGACGGTGGGACACGGCGTTAATAACGAACAGCACCAGCATCGCCGCCCTCCTCCAGCTTCTTCTTGAGCCGATGAACCACAGACTTACTCACACCCATTTCATCGGCGCAATCCCGAATGGAGAAGCCTTCTGCCA
Organism: Desulfovibrio sp.; assembly: GCF_019422935.1. Lineage (NCBI taxonomy): Bacteria > Pseudomonadati > Thermodesulfobacteriota > Desulfovibrionia > Desulfovibrionales > Desulfovibrionaceae > Desulfovibrio > Desulfovibrio sp. The sequence goes on from NZ_JAHZCJ010000008.1 coordinate 165,407, forward strand.
AGAGCTGCTTCAATTGTTCGGCCTGAACATTGACCAGCTCGTTCACATCCCAAATGAGCTGATTCCCTTCACTGCGCAGATGCACCTCAAAGGGCATTGCATCCTCGCCCACAATTCCCCGCGCCTTGGTCAAATGGACTTCAAACCGCGCACCTTCGGCAACACTGTAGGTTGTGGGCCTCCGTAGGCTTATAACCGTGTCCATAATGTCTTCGCGTGCCGAGGTTCCGCGCTGATCGCCTGATTTGCCCGCGTGATGCACAAGCAAAACTGCCATGCCCCGCCGCCGCAAATCCAATAGCCAGGTCTGCATGGGCGTCCATGATTGGGATTCGTTTTCTTTGCCAGTGCGGCAAAGGGTGGCGAGGTTGTCTAAAACCAGCAAATCGACTCCAGCAAGAAATGGTTCAAGAGCCTGCTGCCCATAGGTTGTTGCCAAGTCCGGCATGGGCCGCGATTGAATGTCGGGGGTGATAATGGAAAAATTCTGCATCGCATGGGGCGGTGCTGCCATGCCCGTGGCCAAAGCTGCTAGGCGCTCTTGCATGGAGATAGCTGGCATTTCGCCATCCACATACAAAACGCGCCGAGCCTTGGGAGCATGCCAGTTGAACAGGGACAACCCACCAGCCACAGACAGGGACATGTGCAACGCCGTAAAGGTCTTGCCTATGCCCCGCTTTGCAACGAGCATGACTATCCCCTGCTCAGGAATTACCGGGTGCAGAAGGTAGTCGCGCTCGGGCAAGGTGCTTAAAAGAAATTCCTCCATACTGATCGCCTTCAATGGGGGAAGATTATTTTGTGAGCCGAGAGGGACATATGGGGAGGTCATGCGGCGTCCCCTCCTTCCACATTGCTGATCAGCGCCCGAATATCTTCAACGCGCCAAACGGTGGTACGCGGCCCTAACTTCACAGGGGTGGGATAGCGCCCTTTTTTGACGCCTTCCCACCAGCTTGTTTTGCCAATGGGCAGCACTTGGAGAATTTGCGACAAACGAACAAACCCCTCGTCAGGCAGGTAGTTTCGTTGCCGATACAAAAAATCGACTTTTGCCATAACGGCTCCTGAGGTTTACGGGCCGTTATGAAATGAAAACGGCCCATGTTGATGCACATGGGCCTATTTTGGCGTGTCCCACTAGTCGGACAGTCAAGGAAAACTATTGGACAAAAGTAAAAATAATTTGGGACAAATTGAGTGGGACAAATTTATGTAACATTTCGTAATCGATAACCTTGTTTTCTTTGACTCTCAAATTTAATTGTCGCTCCCTTCTTTTTTTCCCTCGCTGGCAGCAATTCGCCGAGTTCTTGATTTGATAAAAAATCTGGGAAAAAGATATCAATGGCTCTGGCGATTTCTTTTTTAGAAGTAACCCCCTGCTCTCGCTTCTTTTGAATAAAAGCACGTACTGGATCCAAATCCTTTTCTTCCTTGCGTGAATCTTTGGGCCTTGTCCGATTGTTGCTCCAAAGATTATCATCCTTGACTTGCCATTCAGACTTCTTCTCTTTCCCCCAGTATATCAGAGGGTCATAATTGGCACCATAAACGGCATTAAGTACGTTGTCAGGATCAAATTCTTTATAATATCTAGTATGAGATGTGAGGCATATTGCATAAGCAAGTTGAGCCGCCAATCTATTAATATTCCTAACTGTGCATAAATGAAATTCTTGAGTAATTAAATCGCTAGCTGGCGCATAAGTATATTCTTTTTTCTTTTTTTCAATTTTTTCAACCTGCTCACGCTTGAATGCAAAGGCGTTAAAGGACTTAGTTGCAAAATCATAAGAAAGGTTTGATGTCGGAAAACTCATTATTATATTTTCCACCCCACCATCCTCAGAGCGATACGATTCAGTCACAACGTACATACTCAATCGCTTCTTAAACAGCTCAAAGCATATTTTTAAATAGCATTCGAAAGGCCATCTCAACATGAGATCAGAAAGATATATCAGCTCGTTATCTGGAAACGGAATATGGTATTTAGTGCGTCGAAACATGGCATCCTCTCAGTACATCTAAATAATCAGCCCATGCTTGCATCATCTGCCGCCGTTCCGGCAAAAACTCCGCATGATTGTATGCCGCTCGAATTTTATTGCGCTCACCGTGGGCAAGCTGGCGTTCTATAGCGTCCCGGTTCCAGCCAAGCTCGTTGAGCAGAGTTGAAGCCATCGCCCTAAAGCCATGCCCACATATTTCTTCCTTGGCGTATCCAATCCGGCGCAACGCCACGTTAATGGTATTGTCAGACATTGGGCGGGATGCCGTTCGCACAGAAGGAAAAAGGTATCTCCCATCCCCGGTGAGCGGCTGCAATTCATAGAGGATATTCAGGGCTTGGGTTGAGAGCGGCACAATATGCAAAGAGCGCATTTTGGTTTTATGCGCAGGGATGCGCCATTCGGCAGCCTCCAGATTGAACTCGCTCCACTCTGCGTTGCGCAATTCACCAGGGCGCACAAAAACCAAGGGGGCCAGCCGCAGGGCGCAATACACGATTGCCGATGCTGCACAGCCGTCTATGGCTTGCATGAGCCTGCCAACTTCTTGTGGATCAGTGATGGTAGGACGGTGCTGCTTCTTGGGTGTCGCGCAAGCGCCTATGAGGTCTGCGGCAACGTCCCGCTCTGCCTTGCCTGTGGCAATGGCATAACGAAAAATCATGGAGCAAAGCCCGCGCACCCGACGCGTGACCTCAAGAGCACCTCTGGCTTCAATGCGGCGAAGGCATTCCAACAGTTCTGGCGCGGATATCTCCCCAACGAGTTTCTTTCCGATGTAGGGGAAAATATTCATCTCCAGACGCCGAAGATTCAATTCCGCGTGGCCTTCTGTCCACCTATGGGCATTTTTTTGCGCCCACTCACGCGCTACAGACTCAAAGAACTTGTCTGGAGCTACGGCGGCTTTTTGCTCACGCACCAGCGCCACAGGGTCAACGCCGTCTTTAATCATGCGCCGCTTATCATCACGGCGCGAACGGGCTTCAGCCAGAGATATGAGGGGGTATTCACCGAGGGAAAGACGATTTTCCTTGGAGTCTATCCAGTAACGGAGACGCCAATACTTTTTGCCAGAAGGCTTTATCTCCAGATAAAGCCCATCTGCGTCTTTGAGGGTATAAATTTTCTCGCGGGGCTTGGCCTTTTTAATGGCCATATCGCTTAGAGCCATAAGCGTTTCCTCCCTAGACCGGACATCTTTTGGACATAGGAAACGCCAAAATAAAAAATGTCCGGCGCAGTATCCGGTTTACGCTCGGATTTAAGCGCTTTTTACCGGACATCGTCGGACAAAGTAAAACTCCGAATTCGGCTACTGTCAACGACTAGCGGACGAATTCGGAGTTCATTGAATCATCATATGGCGGAGAGGGTGGGATTCGAACCCACGTAGGAGCTACTAACCCCTAACTCGATTTCGAGTCGAGCGCGTTACGGCCGCTTCGCTACCTCTCCGCAGGCCACAAAGGGCGTTGGGTGCCCCGCTTGCAGCCGAAGGCGGTATATAGCCTATCTTTGGGTGAAAGGCAATGCTTCGGTTTCACAAAGGCACGCAGCCTCTGAGCTTTGCCCCAACATAGCAAAAACCATCTGTGCGGCCCCTTGCTCACGCTGCCACGGTTGGCAAACCTGGGGGCCGAGCCTCAAGATCGTGCGCAGCAATGCCCGGAACGGCAGATCTTCTATACTGGCAGAGCAGGAAGGCAGAACAAAAATATTCATACCTCCTTGATCGTTAGCTTGCGAGGCGAGTCTGTCCTTTCCATGAGTCCGGCCTGCCCGCAGGCTCCATCAGACACAGCTCCCGCCCCCTAGTGCTTGCCCAGTGCCGCCATGACCTCCAGAGCGTCAGCCTGCTCTGGGTCTGTCTGCAAGGCGCGCAGGGCGTTATCTTCCGCAGCCTGCTTTTTGCTCCAGGCGAGGTACATCTTCGACATTTTGCCAAAGGTCGAGGCATGTCCGCCAAACGTACGCAGCACCGCCTGATACACCGCCTCGGCCTTTTCGTATTCCCGCAGTTCCATCCACGCCGCCACGGCTCCGGTGTAGGCCGAGGCCTCACGCGGCTGGATGGTCATGGCGTCCTCATACATGGCGGCGGCTTCGGCAAACAGCCCGGCAGCGGCAAAAATCTGGCCCATTTGCAGGCGGATGCCGTCCTCATCGCCAAATTCTTCCACTATGCGCTTCAAAAAGGCGCGCCCCTTGGCGACCTGCCCCTCGCGCAAAAAATCAAGCCCGCTGCTGATCAGCTGCTTTTTACGCTCCAGCCGGGCCTCCGCCTCCAGCTGCACAGCCTGTTCCGCCGCAGTTTCCAGAATTTTGGCCAGCCCATCCAGCACGGTTGAAAGCGTTGCTTCCTTGCCCGCTTGCAGGGTGATGCTGCGCGGTTTGCCCGTATTGCCGGGATCAAGCAGCGGTTGCAGCGCGCTATGGCGCACAATGCCCCCCAAAAATTCCCCGATCTGAATATCCAGTTCCGCCCTTGCTGAACGCATCAGCTTTACCCCGGCCAGAAGCCGAAGCGCTTCACTCATGGTCACAAGGGCGCGCTCAACTTCATCACGCCGCAGATAGCCCATTGCACGGGCGATATTTTCCCTGATTTCTTTGGGAGCAGTTGTCAGCATGCCGAGCCGTCCTCCAGCCAGTGATGCCGCACTGTTTGAGTGTTGTTTCGCAAAATCTGCAAGGCCGCATCCGGCACAAGAAAATCCACATTCCGGCCTGTAAGCCAGAGCTGTCGCACCCGAGAGGCGCTCACCTCCAGCCATGGCACAGAAAGAAAATGCGCCAGCCCGCCTCCCGGCAAGGCCATGCACGGGCAGGCAGGCAGCAATGGAGCGCGCTCTGCGGCATCAGGCCACAGGCCTTTGGAGGCGGTGATAAAATCGGCAGAGGTATGCCCCTTGCGGGGCACAACCACAAAGTGACAAAGCTGTGGTAAATCCAGCCCCTTGTACCATGTGGAGAGCATGGCGAAATCCGGGCTGCCCAGAATAAAATACAGTTCTGTATCCGGCTCTGCTTCACGATAGGCGCAAAGCGTATCCCACGTATACGACGGCCCCTGGCGCTGAGCCTCCATCCGGTTGCAGCGCAGCCAGGGCAACCCCTGAACGCAGGCCTCCACCATGTCGGCTCGCAGGTTAAAGGGCAACATGCTGCGCTGCACTTTGTGCGGCGGCACGGCGCAAGGCACCATATCCACGCCTTGCACAAGGTCGCCCAACGCCTCGCGGGCCTCAATGGCCAGCCGCAGGTGTCCCACATGGGGCGGGTTAAAACTGCCGCCAAGAATGGCCCGGCCCGGCGGGAGGGACGCCGATTCCGTCATCTATCCACGCACCTGACCCTGGCCAAGCACCACAAATTTGGTGGTGGTCAGTTCGTCCACACCCATGGGACCGTAGGCATGCAGCTTTGAGGTAGAAATGCCGATCTCCGCGCCGAGGCCAAGCTGTCCGCCGTCATTGAAGCGGCTGGAAGCGTTGACCGCCACCATGGAAGCATCCGCCTCGCGCAAAAAACGCATGGCATGCTCGTGGTTGTTGGTACAGATGATTTCCGTGTGGTTTGAGCCGTAGCGGGCAATGTGATCCAGCGCGGCATCCATGCTTTCCACCACGCAAACGGCAAGCACCAGGGCATGAAATTCCTGCCCAAGATCATCGGGCTGCTGGGCAACGGCAGTTGCGCCAAGCAGGGGCAGTGATTGCGGGCATGCGCGAAATTCCACCCCGGCAGCGCCAAGCTTTGCCGCCACCTTGGGCAGAAAATCCTTGGCCACGTCACGGTGCACCAGCAGGCATTCCAGCGCATTGCACACGCCGGGGCGCTGCACCTTGCTGTTAAAAACAATCTCTGCGGCTGCATCCAGATCGGCATCCACATCAATATACGCGTGGCACACGCCCTTGAAGTGCTTGAGCACGGGCATGGTGGCAGCCTCGGTCACGGCGCGCACAAGGCCCTCGCCGCCGCGCGGGATGATAACATCAATATAGCTGTCGAGCTTGCACAGAGCGTTGACGGCTTCGTGTCCGGGTATGGACACAAGCTGGGCCGCATCGGCGGGCAATCCCGCCTGGGCCAGCGCATCGCACAGGGCCTTGGCAAGCGCGATGTTGGAGCGCAAAGCCTCGCTGCCGCCGCGCAGAATAACCGCGTTGCCCGCCTTGATGCACAAAATGGCGGCGTCGATGGTCACATTGGGGCGCGCCTCGTAGATCATGGCGATCACGCCCAACGGCACGCGCATACGGCCCACAAGCAGACCGTTGGGCCGCTGCCACTGGCGCTCCGTAGCGCCCACAGGGTCTGGCAGATTGGCCACGTGGCGGCAGGCTGCGCGCATTTCATCCATGATGGCAGGGGTAAGCGTCAAGCGGTCAAGGCGGGGGACATCCTGCCCGGCGGCACGGGCCGCAGCAAGGTCTTCCGCATTGGCGGCCAGAATCTCGGCCTCCCGATCCTGCAGCAGTTGCGCCAGCCCCAGCAGGGCTTGCGTTTTGGCATCGGGGTGGGCCTTGGCTATGGCCCTGGCCGCTTCCTTTGCCTGCGCGCCGAGGCGCGACATTTCTTCTGCAGGCGTCATGTATACTCCTTATTGTATTGGCCGGGGCCGCGCAGGCCGCCTGACCAGAGGATATTTGTTTTGACAGAGGGGCTGATTCTGGCCTAAGAAAAAAGCTTCCGTCCAGCTCCGCCGATCATGGAACGCGCAGGGCAAACGCGCGGAAAAACTACGGCGGTTCCGCCTCCCTAAGGAGTTTTGATACATGAATCCGCAAAAGAATCAAGGCGCAGAGGATTCCCCCCTGTTGCGCGACCTTCAGGCAGAAGTCAGCTCCGAAAGCGCCCCCATGCTCCAGTTCATGCTGCGTCACGCTGGCACCATAGCCAGCATTGTGGTGCTGTTTGTGCTGGTTCTGGCGGGTACCGGCATCTGGCGCTGGTACAGCACATCCAAAAACGATGAAGCGCGGCAGTCACTTGCGCGCATTGTTCTGCAAACCAGTGGCCCCGCGCAGGTCAAGGAACTTGCCGCCCTGGCGGAAAAAGCCCCCTCTGACGTGAAGTTTTCCGCCTATCTGGCCTTGGGCCAAAGCGCCATGAGCAACGGCGATAACGCCACTGCCGCGGATGCCTTTGCCAAAGCCGCCAAGGAAAGCGAAGGCCCCCTTGCGCTGATTGCCGGCATGAACGAGGCCGGAGCCATGCTCAAGGCCGGAAAATACGCCGATGCCCTTGCCCTGCTGCAAAAGCTGCAAGCCGCGCTGCCGGGTGAAGTTACCGCTCCCCAGCTTAAGCAGATGATGGCCGAAGCCGCCGTTGCCGCCGGGCAGACAGAACAGGCCGCCCGCATCTACCTTGCCCTCTCGCGCGAGGCGCAGGGCCTCAACAGCGAATATTTCCGCGCCCGCGCAACCACGCTGGCTCCCAAAATTGTTGAAGAAGAAGCCGCCCAGACTGCGGCCCCGGCAGCGCCAGACGGCGCTGGGGAAAAATCTTCCGGCAAAGCCCAGTAAATATCTCTTCGCAAGCCCGCGCATGTGCAAACAGCGCGGGCTTGCGTCATTGTAGGCGGGGCCGCATGGGCCGCGCCATTTTGCATCCAGTTGCGGTTCAGGCGATATGCCTGAGCCTGGAGGGAACATGAGCAATCATCCGCTGTTGCAGGGCGCTCGCGGCGAGCGGCACCTGCTGTTGGGAAACGAAGCCATTGTGCGCGGCGCGCTTGAAGCGGGTGTGCATATGGTCAGTTGTTACCCGGGCACTCCTTCTTCGGAAGTGCCGGACACGTTCCACCGCCTAGGCGGCGAAGGCCGCTACCGGCTGGAATATTCCGTCAACGAGAAGGTGGCTATGGAAGTGGCCGCCGGTGCCGCCCTTGGCGGCGCCATGAGCCTCGTGACCATGAAGCACGTGGGCGTCAACGTGGCCGCAGACCCGCTGTTCACCTCCGTTTACACGGGCCTGCCCGGCGGCATGGTCTTGCTGACGGCTGACGACCCCGGTTGCCACTCAAGCCAGAACGAACAGGACAACCGCACTTATGCACGCTTTGCCCTGCTGCCCTGTTTTGAGCCTGCCTCCGCGCAGGAAGCCAAGGACATGACCCGCGAGGCCTTTCGTCTTGCCCGCGAGCTGCAACAGCCCGTGATGCTGCGCACCACCACCCGCGTCAGCCACATGCGCGGCGCTGTGGATTTTGACGATCTGCCCGCCACACAGCCCAAGGTTGAGTTCAAGCGCGACCCGAGCCGTTTTGTGCCGGTTCCCGCTGTGGCCCGCAAGCGCCATCTGGCGTTGGAGGGCATCATTGAAAAAGCCCGCCAGTTTGCGGAATCCAGCCGCTTCAATACGGTGCATGAACCCCAGACGCCCACGCGCCTCGGCATCATTACCAGCGGCGTGGCCCGCAACTATCTGGCCGATGCCCTTTCGGCTGGCGGCTGGGGAGACCGTGTGCGTGTGCTTGAGCTTGGCATGACCTGGCCCCTGCCCACCGCCATGATCACCGAATTTTTGCGCGGCTGCGACCGTGTGCTGATACTTGAAGAAGGCGTTGACCTGCTGGAGCAGGACATCCGCGCCCTGGTGCAGAAGCAGGACATCCACGTGCGCATTGAAGGCAAGGATTCCGGCCTCACCGGTCAGGGCGAATACTCCACCACCCTTGTCATGCGCCGCCTTTCCTCCTGGCTCGACACGCCCTGCCCGGCAAAGCCCGTGCGCAGCGTTGACCTGGAGCTGCCGGGCCGCCCGCCGAACCTCTGCGCCGGTTGCTCGCACCGCGCCGTCTACTATGCCGCACGGCAGGTTTTTGGCGACGATGCCTTTTACTCCAGCGACATCGGCTGTTACACCCTGGGTCTGCTGCCGCCCCTGCGCGCTGCGGATTTTCTGGTGTGCATGGGGTCTTCCATATCCGCAGGCAGCGGCTTTGCCCGCGCATCGGAAAAACCCGTGGTGGCCTTTATCGGCGACTCCACGTTCTTCCACTCCGGCATGACGGGCCTTGCCAACGCGGTTTTCAACCAGCATGACATCATTCTGGTCATTCTGGACAACGGCACCACGGCCATGACCGGGCATCAGCCCAACCCCGGCATGGTGCAGGACATGCTCGGCTCCATGAGCCAGCACATGGATATCGAAGCCATTGTGCGCGCCATGGGCGTTACCCAGTGCGCCAAGGTGCGCTCCTTCAACGTGAAGGCCGTCACCAAGGCGCTGGAAGAAATGAAGGCCCAAAGCGGCGTGCGCGTGCTGATTACCGAAGAGCCCTGCGTGCTGTATGCCCGCCGTCAGCTCAAAAAAGCCCAACCCCAGGTGGCCGAAGTGGCCCAGCAGGGACCGGAAGCCATGCGCTGCCTTGAGCAGCTGGCCTGCCCCGCCTTTTACCGCGAGGGCGACAATCTTGCTGTAGACGCCACGCTCTGCACGGGCTGCATGGTCTGTTTGCAGGTTGCGCCCACGGCCTTCAAGGCGCGGAAGCGGTAGGGAGATATTATGAAGACACAAGAAATGCAGAAGCGGATGCGTATATTCTTTACCGGCGTGGGCGGTCAGGGAACCCTGACGGCCACAACCCTGCTGGCCCGCACGGCGCTGGAAGCCGGACTGGATGTGGTGGCTGGCGAAGTGCACGGCATGGCTCAGCGCGGCGGCGTGGTGGAATCTGTCATGCTGCTTGGCGGCTGGCGTTCCCCCAAGCTGGACTATGGCGAAGCCGATGTGCTGCTGGGCTTTGAGCCGCTGGAAACCCTGCGCGCCCTGCCTTATCTGCAGCCCGGCGGCGCAATCTTTTCCAGCAGTGATGCCCTGCCGCCCCTCAGCGTTGCGCTGGGCAAGGCAGAGTACCCCGACATGCCGCACATCATGGAAAAGGCCCGTCAGGTTGCGGGGCAGTGCCACTTTGTGCCCTGCCGCGAGCTTGGTATGAAGGCTGGTTCCGTGCAGAGCGGCAACACCGTGCTTTTGAGCGTGGTCTGTTCTTCTGGCGTGCTGCCCTTTGGCGTGGACGCGCTGGAAGCCGCCATCAAAAAATTCCTGCCCCCGAAATTGCAGGAATCCAACCTCAAGGCGCTGGAACTGGGCAAAGCCTACGTGAATAAATAGCGCCTTGCGCGCAGGCCGCCACAGCTGCGGCACCTGAGCGTGATCCATTATGAACGCAAGAAGCCCCTTCATTGAAGGGGCTTCTTTTTTGTGACGAGATAATTTTTGCCTCAGCAGTTCTGCATCTGTTCAATGAGGCCTTCAAGATTTTGAGCCTGGGCAGAAAGCCCCGCCACCGCCCGCGAAGCGGCGCTCATGGCAACAGCCGTTTGCCGCGAAAGGCTGGTAACATCACCAATCGTACGGTTGATCTGGTCGGTGGCCACAGCCTGCTGCTCGCTTGCTGTGGCAATGGCGCTGACTTGATTGGCGGTTTCTTCCACCGTTCCTACAATGCCCTCCAGCGCCTGCCCTGACTGCTGGGCAGCTTCCGTCGCCAGCGATATGCCTTTAACCGCCTCCTCCACTGAGGCGGCGCTATGGGCCACGCTTTGCTGAATGGCCGTGATGGCCGTATCCACATCGTGGGTGGAAGCCATTGTTTTTTCCGCCAGTTTGCGTACTTCGTCCGCCACCACAGCAAAGCCCCGCCCGGCGTCGCCTGCCCGTGCGGCCTCAATGGCGGCATTGAGGGCGAGCAGATTGGTCTGATCCGCAATATCCGAAATAACATTCATGATGCGGGTGATGGCCTGCGCATGCCCGCCAAGCTGCTCCATATCATCCTTGAGACGCAAGGAGGTGGAGCGCACGGTTTCAATACTCTCCAGAGCGTGGCGAACCACCTTGGCCCCGTCCTCTGCTTTTTGGCGGGTTTCTGCCGAAGAGTCAGAAGCCACGGCGGCATTCTGGGCGACTTCGCCCACTGTAGCGTTCATCTGCTCCATGCCAGTGGCTGCTTCTGTGAGCCTCTGGGCCGTGCTGTCGGCGCTTTCTTCCGCCTGACGGATAGTTTCACCAACCTGACCGGAGGCGGTGGCCACAACATGGGTCACTTCTTCCAGCGCCTCGGCCACCTGCTGCATGGCTTCTGTTTTTGCACGGGCATCGCGCTCTGCCGCCTCAGCCTGTTGCAGGGCGGCATTGCCCCTGGCGGATTCTTCTCGCGCCTTTTCCGACTCGCTGCGGGCGCTCTCTATATGCGCCTTCAAGGCCTGAACCATGAGCACCAGCGAGGCGTACACGCCCTGCTGGCGGCCAGAGTGCTCAAGGTCATAATCCCCTTCTGCCACGCGCCCCGCTATGAGCTGCAACTGCGCCGGATCCTTGCCGAGCTGGCGCTTGATGGCAAGCGTGATCCCCGCGGTAACCGCAATGCTGAACAGTATGCCCACGATGGCAAGCAGGGCCCCGGCCAGGCGCGACTGCCGCGCAATTTCCTGCGCGCCTGCCGCTGCCTCCTGACTGCGCTGCACATCGTGCTGCACAAGCTGGTCAAAATAACGTGCAAGGCGGATAAAATCAGCCCTGCTGCGGGTGAACAGCGCAATGGAGCCATCCGTATCACCCTCGCCAGCCAGCCGGATGATTTCTTCGCGGGTGGCCTCCTCCGCATGCAACTGGGCCGTGATGTTGCCCCACAGTTCATCATCCACTGGTTCGGCCGCCTGTTTACGGGCTTCAACCAATGCCTGATAGGCCTCGGCGTGCTGCGCAAACTGCTTGAGAGCGCGCTTAATGCGGTCGCGATACTCGGCAATGGTGACTTTATCAGTATGCGGAGTAAGCGCCGCCAGATCGGATCGGGCCGAATACAGCAGGGACGTCATGGTCTGCACCGCCACAAGCGATGGCACATACTGCTGGTCCATATGGCTGACGGCATGATCAATACGGTCGGTATTGACGTAATACACGCCGAACAGCGCCAACATGAGAACAATGATGCTGCTGAACGAAAGAACCAGTTTCGTGGTCAGCTTCATGAACACTCCCGTAGTTTGATTGCTGCCCCCGCGGGGGCAAAAATGATCGTTACGCTTCAAGCTGGTAGTTGCTGCCGCTGATGCGTTTGCACTGCTTTTTCAGCGTGGCGGCGGCCCGCGCCAGATCAAAGCTGCTCTGGAAATTGCTGGCCTTCACGCCGACAATGGTCAGGGACATAAGCGGGAAGCGCTCCTCAATATTGCTGCGGCTTTTGCCCTCAATGTAACCGCGCTGAACATCGTCGGCGCTGTAAAAGGCTGGTACGCTGTCGTTAAAGGCAGAGATGATGGTTTCGCACACGCTGCGGGCCGTCAAAGCGTCTGTTACGGCGATAAAGTCATCGCCGCCGATGTGGCCCACAAAGTCATCCTCGCTCGCGCTTTCCTTGATGATGGAAGAAAGGCGCTTGAGTGCCCTGTCGCCATTTTTAAAGCCGTATTTGTCGTTGTAAGCCTTGAAGTTGTCGATATCGAAGTAGAGAACAATGCGCGGCAAACCAAGGCGCACAAGGCGCTCCAGCTCGATATCAATAAGCGCGTTGCCGGGCAGTTCTGAAAGGGGATTGAGCTGGCGAGCGTTGGCGACCTCAAGCTCGATGCTTTTTTCGAGCAGTTCCTTGACTGTCACAACACCCTGATAGCGACCCTCTCGGGTTACGGTGACAAAATCGTAGAGTTTTGCGTCATCGCGGCGCATGGCCTGGCGCGCCACAAGATCAATTGTGCACTGGTGGTCCACACACAGAAAGGAGCGGTCCATGACCGCTTCCACGGCTTTGTCGGCAAAGAGGGAAAAACCGAACCTGCCGCTCAGTTGCTCGTGCAGGCGGTTGCGCGTGAGCGCACCAACGGGAATCTCGCCCATGACAACGCAAAGGCCGTTGAGCTTGCTATTTTTTTCAAACAGATCAACGACGCTGCGTATGGGCATGTGCGGCGGCACTACTGTGCCGGAACGGCAAATGTGCCGCACATGAAACTTGTGAACGCGCGCGCCGAAAAATCTGTTTTTTATTTTATTTTCGCGGTGAATGACCTGAAGAGCCACGGGATCCACGGCCCGCGGCGTGGGATCTGGCCTGCGGAGAAAATAGCCCTGCCCGTAGGGCACATCAAAACTGATGAGGGTTGCTAGCTCTTCTTCGGTCTCTATGCCCTCGGCAATGATCCGCGTATTGGTCAGAGCCGCAAATTCCTGCATGCTCTTGATGAGCGCCTGCCGGGTGAGGTCTTTATCCACCCCGCGTATGAGCTGCATGTCGAGCTTGATAAAATGCGGCTGCACGTCAGATATGAGGTTGAGGCCGGAATAGCCCGCGCCAGCATCGTCAATACTGATCTGGTAATTCTGGCCTTTGTAATGCTCAATAATCTGCTTGAAGCCACGCAGGTTCACAACCGACTCGCGCTCGGTAATTTCAAAAACAATATCCTCGGCGCTGATGGCAAAACGGGTCAGGTATTCCTTGGTGAACCCCATACCGAAGTGCGAATCCTGAATAATGTTTGGATTAACATTGAGGAACAGGCGGATGCCCGTTGGCATCTGACGGGCCGCACGCAAGGCGCTGCGCCTAAAGAGATGCTCAAGCTCCAGCATGCGCCCGTTTTCCAGCGCGCACTGAATGAGTGCCTCGGGATTTTCAAGAGGAGTGCCGGCTGGGCCGCGACCCAGCGCCTCATAACCGAAAACAGCGCCATCGCGAAGGGAAACAATGGGCTGAAGCACGCTGGTGATGGTCTGGTTCTGAAGCACATCCAACAAGGCCTGACAACGCTGCTCACCATCAACAGTTCCAACTTGTAGTGAAGTTGATGCGGGCGGCGGAACCATTGATGAGGCGCGGCATGAATGCAGGTGCGAATCAGACAAGCTTGCAGGATGCAGCGGCAGATCGCAAAAAGTTTCTACAAATAAATCCTGCGCGGAAGAATCGGGCATGGCCCCCTCCACATAAATTGCTGCGATGGTTGGGCTGCGGTCTGCTTAACGAAGCGGACTGCGATATTAATTTTCAGCAGGCTCGGCACGCAGACTCGTAGTCACAAACATCACTAAGCCGATACTGTGCCGGGTTTGTTACAGAAATAATTGATTTTGACGGCGAATCAGATTCGTCAGAGATAATTTGAAAAGACAATTACCAAGAGGAAAGAAGGAATTTAGCCAATTGTTACAGCCGCATTAAGCGACTTTTGACGACAAGGTTACAGAGGTAAACCGGCGCTTGCGGGTCCAGATTCTAATTGGGGTCTAGATGAGAGGTGGGTAGTCTCTAGTGATAGCCGAGTCTGGTGTGGCAATGATGCCAAGAGCGATTTTCTTGGCTCGACTTAGTTCTATTTTTTGCCCTTCGGGCACTTGATTCCGCATCCTGTAGCGCGCTTTCACCTCAACGGCCTGGGATTTACCTCTCAGTTGAGGCGAACCTTTAGATTTTGCTGCCCTTCGGGCATGGGATTCCGCCGTCGGCGGAGTTTGGGACGCCTGTGCGGGGCGCGCAGCAAGGCGGGGCCGGTTATGGGGCTATGCCCCCTTCTCGGCCCCCCTTGCATCCCCCCCGAAGCACCCCGAAGAGGGACTACCAATTACCCCAGCATGGCGAGGGCAACGCGGCTGAAGCTCCGGGAGCTTCCTTCACTCGCTGCGCTCGGTCAGGCGATCTCCCTCCGCGCCGCGTAAATGCCAGATGGCGCTTTTGCTTTGGATAAAGTCCGTTTCAGCCAACTCCCCTGACAACAATTATACCGTTTAAGCTGGTTGTTGGCTCAAACCGCCCTCACGGCAATGATTGTTGCATTGCAAAAAAACTGGCTTAGCTGTGATCATCATTACAAGCAAGACGTGTTGCTTACTCTCTTAGTCACCTCGAAGCGAAAGCCCCACGGCTAAAGAAGCCAATGGCGAGTCATTAACATCATATGTCTTTTGCAGGCAGTAGTTAAAGAAAGACTGCAGGGTCATGTTCAACACATTCGGACGAGATGTTGCTTTCCACGAGTCACTAACATCCTTTGGCATTTAAAGGGTCATGTTGAGGGATAGCTATGGCGTTACCTTTCATCCAGCCTTTCACCCCGCCTTTTGCAAGACGTGATGTGTGACGGTTGTGCCGTCGCCTTCCATCCCTGCCTTTCTTCCGGCTGCCATCAAAAGGTGGTTGTGGCGTTGCCTTCCTTAGACTCGCCGGAGCGGAGGCGGAG
>NZ_JAHZCJ010000009.1:0-87850 GCF_019422935.1 Desulfovibrio sp.
TAAGAGAGCCTTACAGGCGCATATGAAAAACCCCCGGCTTAGCCGGGGGATATTTGTTAGTGCGATAGAATCACCAATAAGCGAGGGGTGGATGTGAAATTTGAAGAAAAAAGAATAATGATTTCAGCGTGCATGATGTTGAAAATATAAGCTCATGTATGCTGTTTGTGTGTACAATTCTATCAATTGCAGTGTTCCATCACCGTGAAATGACATATAAAATTCTATCATTGGGAAAATGCTCACAAATAGGGTCGGTTCCCTTTAAAAAAATGCAAGTATCTTGCGATATCACGTTTTTTCAACTATGGTGAAAACAAATCTCCATCTTGTTAATTGACGCAGTTTAGAGGCGTCTTGTTCAACGCAGGATTTCTGACCTTGCGTTGCGTGATTGGCCTAAAAAAGGAGTGTCATCATGAAAAGCACCCGGAGGAGTTTCCTCAAGGGCGTCGGTGCAGGAGTTCTCTGCCTCACATTGGGGCAGCTGGGCTTCGACCTGGGCGAGGCCCAGGCTTACGCCGTTAAACTCAAAATAGAAGGCGCCAAGGAAGTCATCAGCGTTTGCCCCTTCTGTTCGGTCTGCTGTCAGGTCATAGCCTATGTGCGTGACGGCAAGCTCGTTTCCACAGAGGGCGACCCGGACTTTCCCGTTAACGAAGGTGCGCTTTGTGCCAAGGGCGCGGCGCTCTTCAGCATGTACACCAATGATCACCGCCTGAAAAAGCCGCTTTACCGCGCGCCCAACAGCGATCACTGGGTGGAAAAAGACTGGGACTGGACCCTGGCCCAGATCGCCCGCCGGGTTAAAGACACCCGCGACAAAGACTTTATTCTCAAGAATGCCAAGGGGCAGACGGTCAACCGTCTTGATTCCATCTTCTGGATGGGAACCTCGCACGCCTCCAACGAAGAATGCGCTGTCATTCACCAAGCAATACGCGGCCTGGGTGTTGTCCATATGGACCACCAGGCACGGGTCTGACACAGCCCCACTGTTGCGGCTCTGGCAGAGTCGTTCGGACGCGGTGCTATGACGAACCACTGGATCGATATCAAGAATAGCGATGCAGTGCTTATTATCGGCAGCAATGCCGCTGAACATCATCCTGTCGCCTTTAAGTGGGTCATGCGCGCCAAGGACAACGGGGCCGTGCTTATGCACGTTGACCCCAAGTTCTCGCGCACATCCGCCCGTTGCGACTTCCACGTGCCCCTGCGTTCGGGAACGGATATCCCTTTCCTGGGCGGCATGCTCAACTACATTCTGGAAAACAAGCTGTACTTCAAGGACTATGTTGAAAAGTACACCAACGCCGCCTTTGTGGTGGGCAAGGATTACGCTTTCAACGATGGCCTTTTCAGCGGCTATGATCCTGCCACGCGCACATACGACAAAAAAACGTGGGTGCTGGAAATGGGGTCTGACGGCAAGCCTGTGGTCGATCCCACCTTCCAGAACGAGCGCTGCGTCATCAACATGATGCGCCAGCACTATTCCCGCTACACGCTTAAAAACGTTTCTGACGTTACGGGCGTTTCGCAGGAAAATCTGCTCAAGGTCTACAAGGCCTTCTGCGCCACTGGCGGCCCCGACAAGGCTGGCACCATCATGTACGCTCTGGGTTGGACACAGCACACCGTGGGCGTGCAGAACATCCGTCTTTCCTCGCTGATCCAGCTCCTGCTGGGCAATATCGGCGTGGCTGGCGGCGGCATTAACGCCCTGCGCGGCGAACCCAATGTGCAGGGGTCCACGGACCATGCCCTGCTGTACAACAACCTGCCCGGCTACCACGGAACCCCTCGCGCCCCGTGGCAGACCCTGGCCGACTACAACAAGGCCAACACCCCTGTCACCAAGCTGCCCAACAGCGCCAACTGGTGGGGCAACAGGCCCAAGTATATCGCAAGCCTGCTCAAGGGCTGGTTTGGCGATGAAGCCACGCCTGAAAACGACTTCTGCTATGACCTGCTGGCCAAGCTGGAGCCGAACGAAGACTGCTCGTACATGTTTGCCATGGATAAAGTCTATCAGGGCAAAATGCGCGGCGGTTTCATCTTTGGCGTGAACCCCATGAACAGCTTCCCCAACACCAACAAAATGCGGGCCGCTCTGGACAAGCTGGACTGGCTCGTGTGCTCGGAACTGCACAATTCGGAAACCACGGACAACTGGAAGCGCCCCGGTGTGGACCCCAAGGCCTGCAAGACCGAAGTGTTCCTCTTGCCCTCGGCTCACCGTATTGAAAAGGAAGGCACCATCAGCAACAGCGGTCGCTGGTTGCAGTGGTTCGACCAGGGCGTCAAGCCCGGCGGCGAAGCCCGCAACTTTGCGGACATCGTTGTGCCCCTGTTCAACCAGATCCGCGATCTCTACAAGGCCGAAGGTGGTGTGCTGCCCGAACCCATCCTCAAGATGAACTGGACAGACAAGTACGACGCTGCCGAGTGGGCCCGCCGTATCAACGGTTTCTTCTGGGCTGATACCAAGGTGGGCGACAAGCAGTACAAGCGCGGCCAGCTCGTGCCAGCCTTTGGCATGCTGAAGGACGACGGCAGCACTTCTTCGCTCAACTGGATCTACACAGGCAGCTGGACAGAAGAAGAAGGCAACAAGTCCAAACGCCGTAATACCAGCCAGACCCCCATGCAGGCCAACATTGGTCTGTTCCCCAACTGGTCGTGGTGCTGGCCGGTGAACCGCCGCATCCTGTATAACCGCGCCTCTGTGGATGTGAACGGCAAGCCGTTCAATCCCAAGAAGGCCGTTATTGAATGGGACGGCACCAAGTGGGTGGGCGACGTGCCCGACGGCCCCTGGCCGCCCATGGCCAATGAGGGCGGCAAGCTGCCCTTCATCATGGTGAAGGATGGTCACGCCCAGTTCTTTGGCCCCGGCCCCGCCGACGGTCCCTTCCCCGAACACTACGAACCTGCGGAAACGCCTCTGGCCAGCCATCCGTTCTCCAGGCAGTTGAGCAGCCCGGTGTACAAGTTCCATACCTCCGATATGGACAAGATCGCCGCGCCGGCTGACCCCAACTACCCCTATGTGCTGACCACCTACAGCCTCACCGAACACTGGTGCGGCGGCGGCGAAACGCGCAATGTGCCCAACCTGCTCGAAACCGAGCCCCAGCTTTATGTGGAAATGAGCCCAGAGCTGGCCAAGGAAAAGGGCATCAAGAACGGCGACGGCGTCCTTCTTGAGAGCATTCGCGGTACCTGCGAGGCCATCGCCATGGTGACGGTGCGCATTCGTCCCTTTACGGTTATGGGCAGAACGATCCACCTTGTGGGTATGCCCTTTGCCTTTGGCTGGACAACGCCCAAGTGCGGCGACTCCACCAACCGGCTGACCGTTGGTGCGTTTGACCCTAACACCACCATTCCTGAATCCAAGGCCTGCTGCGTCAATCTGCGTAAGGCCGACAAGCTGACCGAAATAGGCTAACGAGCCGGGCGCGCTCCTTGATGGAGCGCGCCCGCCAAGGAGCATTGCTATGCCGAAGACATTTTTGATCGACACCACTCGGTGCACGGCATGCCGGGGCTGCCAGTTGGCCTGTAAGGAATGGCATGACCTGCCTGCCAATGAGACCAAGCAGCGCGGCACTCATCAGAATCCGCCGGATCTGAACCCCAACAACCTCAAGATTGTTCGTTTTCGCGAGCGTATGAAGCCTGACGGCACCGTTGTGTGGAACTTTTTCCCCGACCAGTGCCGCCACTGCATCACGCCCATTTGCAAGGAAGTGGCCGACATGGCCGTGCCCGGCGCAATCATCAAGGATC
Organism: Desulfovibrio sp.; assembly: GCF_019422935.1. Lineage (NCBI taxonomy): Bacteria > Pseudomonadati > Thermodesulfobacteriota > Desulfovibrionia > Desulfovibrionales > Desulfovibrionaceae > Desulfovibrio > Desulfovibrio sp. Next base: position 3,799 of record NZ_JAHZCJ010000009.1, read on the forward strand.
CCAAAACGGGCATGGTGATAGCCACGGACAAAAGCGCCAAGCTGAGCCCAGAGGATGCTCAGGCCGTTATTGACGCCTGCCCCTACAATATTCCCCGGCTGGATCCCAAGACCAAATGCCTGACCAAGTGTGACATGTGCATTGACCGCGTCACAGCGGGCATGCTGCCCATTTGCGTCAAGACGTGCCCCACGGGCACCATGGCTTTTGGCGAAAGGGAAGAAATCCTGCCCATGGCCAAAAAGCGGCTTGAGATTGTCAAAAAGACCTTCCCCAAGGCTTTTCTGGCGGATGTAGAGGACGTGAGCGTCATCTACCTGCTGGCGGAAGAAAAAGAACACTACTACGAATACGCGGCCTTCATGTAAGGCCTTATCCCCTCTACCCCCGCAGCCGCATACTGCGGGGGTAGAAAAGTACTGCGGGGGGTTGGCAAATCCTTCGCTTTGGTTCACCATCAGGGTACAATCCAGCAGGCACGTTTGCACTTGTTGCGGCCGTGAACATTGCTGGAGCGGCCCCTGGATTTTGCCTCAGCCGGTTGGCGCAGGCTCGCCTTGAATTGCGCGGGCGGCTCCATGAACTCGTGTTTGCCAAGGCAAGGTAGATGCCTGTCAGCCCGGTGCCTGATCGGTACACGGAAATGACAGCACCGCTTGCATTTGCGTTGCGAAATGCCGGAATGAGCATTCTGAAAACATTGAGGGCAGACATCCTCAGTGTTGCATAGTTTGGGAAATCAGCCGGGCTATCCCCGGCACACGGAGTATCAATGGCTGTAAAAAGGCAAACCGTTGCCCAAACCCTTGAAGAAGTTATCACCTGGCGTCCGGTTCTGGCCCCTGTGCTGCGGTCGTTCGAACCGCTGCTCACAGCCCAGGAGGAACTTGGCGATGCTGTGGCCAAAAGCTTGAAAAAGGCTGGGGTTTCGCTGCCGCAGGCTCAACCGCAGCGGATGGAGCAGGGAGTTTCAATGCTTGCCGGAGCTTCCTTTGCAGGTGTGGCCCCAGCGGTGCGCATTTGCGCAGAAAAGTTGCTGCCCATGCTGTGCCGCATGGACGCAGTGGTTCCGCACAAGGCCAAACTCTCGGATTTTTTTCTGAAATCTGACGGCGCTGAAGCCCAGCGATCGGAAGAACTGGTTTGCGCCGCTGCCTCGGGCGACAGAGACGCCCTGGCTGCTCTGGCTGAAAAAATTGGTCTTGATCCTCTGGTGCTGGATTTTGTGACCGGGTTCATTGTTGCGCCGATTTTGCGCGGCATGACCGCTCAGGCCGTGGCCGCTGAAGGCGACACCCCCTGGGAAGCCGGTGATATCTGGAGGCAGGGCTATTGCCCCGTGTGTGGCGCACTGCCCACCATCGGCTGGATGGATAAACCCACCATTGACGAGAAAAACGCGTTTCTTGCCGGCGGCGGCGGTAAAAAACACCTGCACTGCGGTGTGTGCGGCGCGGACTGGAAATTCCGGCGTGGCGCGTGCCCTGCATGCGGCGAGGAAGGCAGCGGAGTTATGGAACTGCTGCGAGAGAGCAGCTCGGCGCACGGTGAGCGGCTGGACTGGTGCACCAAGTGCAAGTCTTACTGCCCGGCGGTGGATCTGCGCGAACGCGAGTTTGTTCCCAATCTGGATGCGCTGGCGCTTGGCATGATGCATCTGGACATGGTGGCCGCACGTAAAAAGCTCAAACCAGTCAGGCCATCATTCTGGAACATATTTTAGCGGTGCCTTGCGGCAAGCGCCAAAGGCGTTTTTAGAAGTTGCCTTTACTGCAAAATTTTTGCTGGCAGTCTGGCTGCCAGCGGATTGCTGAGTCGGTTTGTTGAACCGTTTAAATGCTCCTGATGTAGCAGTCTTTAATTATTGCACAAGCAGGCATTATTAGGGTAGAACAACCGCTGCGGAGAGTGGTGTTGATGGCGGTTTTCAGCCGCCAGTGGTGCGCCGGGGCCTGCTCCTGCGCTTTACGAACCCAGTAGGAGGAATAGCTGATGAAATATGTGACCTTGTTGCTGCTTGCGTTAAGCCTCGTGTGGGTTGGCGAAGCGCAGGCACGTGATATCAAGGAAATGTCGCAGATCATTAAAAAGCCCATTGAAATTCCTGGCGGTACATCCTCGCGCATGAGCGTTATGTTCCCCCACACGGCGCACAAAGGCATCAACTGCATGCACTGCCATCATGAAGAAGGCAGCGACAGTCGCTACGTAGCCTGTACAGAATGCCACGCCACTCCCGGTGCACGCGAACGTGATCCCATGAGCATGTTCATGGCCTTCCACTCCAAGAACGGCGACCGCTCCTGCTACGGCTGCCACTCGCAGAAGGCCAAGGAAAATCCCGCCAAGTACGGCGCCAAGTTCAAGGGCTGCCGTCCCTGCCACATGGCCGCAAGCGCACGCGAAGCCGCCAAGCAGAAGTAAGCTCACTTTCACCCCAATATTATCTGTACTGCATAAAGGCCCCGAAAGGGGCCTTTATGCGTTGCAAAGCAATCCAATTCAGGTGTGCTGGGTGCAGTTGAAGCTCCGCAAAACAGTGCTCCTCTCATTGAAGAACCGTTGTCTGCGGTACCATTGCTCAATGGTGATCACTTCAGGCGAACGCTTATTGTGAGCCTGAAAAAACAGTAAAGCGCAGCAACGTGGTATAGGACGTAAAAAAGGGCGTTTTGCAACGCCCTCATTCAATTGCTGAATGGTTTTACCCGAGTATCAGTCTAGAGACCCAACTGGGAAAGCATGTCGTCAATAGCGCCCTGCGAAGCTCCGGCCTTGTCAGGCCCTTTGAGTTCGCTGCGGCCCTGATTGAATTCCTTGACCGCCTGACGTGCTTCGTCCTGCAATTCCTGAACGTTCTTGCTGGGGTCTTTTTCCGCCGCGTCCAGAATAAGGCCCGTGGAAACATAGAGTTCCACCACCATTGCCTCAATCTGGTTCAGGGCAGAAACAACCTTTTTAATGCGCTGGCCTGTGATGTCCTGAAAGCTCAGGGCGGTCAGCACTGAAGTGAGGTCATCGCCAAGGAGCTTGTTGTTTGCTTCCAGCTCGGCAATGGAGGCCGCATCCGCGCCGCCGCTAAGCAATCCTGTCAGGTGTGCCGCGTTCTGTTCCTGAAGATCCAGATGCCGTTCCACTATTTCCATGATGGTCATGGTGGCGCTTTCTGTATCTTTCAGCACTTCATCCAGCTGGCTTGATGCTTCCAGAAATAGCGCATCCGGGTTTGGGGGGGGCAGGGGCTGGCCTTTGGAGGCAGTGGAGATGCGCTCAAAAATCTCTCTCAGACCCTGGCGCATTTCCGTGCTGATCTGCTTGTAAACTGCGGCTTCGGGCTTTTCGTCGCTCATGCCCGTCCCCTTTGCGCGCGGCGCGGTTTAATTTGTGCGTTTTGAACCTTTGCGGATGTATGGTCAAAGGTAAAAAATGCAGTAAAAAACTCCGCCGCGCGAGGGCGCGGCGGAGCCGGGATACTTACTTGTTGGTCTTCAGAAACGTCTTGGCCCGCGCAGCTTCAGGCGAGTTGGGATACTTCTTGATCAGCTCTTCCAGGCGGGCTTTGGCAGCCGCAGACTGATTGAGCTTGCTGAAGCTGATACCCTGCTTGAGGTACGCGCCGGGCGCGCTGGAAGAAGAAGGATACTTTTTGATAACAGCATCATACGCCAGGGCCGCATCCGCAAACTGGTTGCGCTGGAAATAGCACTCGGCCAGATAGTACTGGGCCTCGGGGGCCTGGCTGTGGTCTTTGTAGTTTTTCAGAAAGTCATTGAAAGAACGCTGCGCCTCGTCGTACTTGCGTGACTGGTAGGCGTTAACGCCAGCATCAAACAGCGCCAGCGAAATGTCCTTTTTGGGAGCCTGAACCTGCGGTTCGGGCTGGGGGCTAGGCTGGCCCCAAGTGCTGGAACTGGGATTGATGACGGTCTGAGGCTGGGCTGCTGCCGCGCCCTGATCGCCAGCGGCGGAGGCCGCTGCGTAGCCTACGGAACCAGCAGCCATGCCGCCTGCCGCTGCCTGCCCGTAGGAAGGCTGGCCATAGCCAGGCTGGCTGAAAGCAGGTGCCGCCTGGGGGGCAACCTGAGGAGCCGCCTGAGGAACCGCCTGAGGAGCCGCCTGCGCAAAGGGGGCAGAACTACCGCCGCTGGTCATGGGGTCGCCAAGGTTCAGGTTCAGCGCCATGCTGCGCTCCACCTGACGCAGCGCTTCATCGTGCGCTCTCACACGGCCCACCAGGGCTTTGGCGCCGCCTGCGTTCTGCAGGTCATCGAGCTGGCCCTTGAGTGTGTTGACTTCCTGCCGCAGCGTCTGAATCTGGCTCCAGGCGTCAGCCTGAGCAGGCTGCAACTGGCGCAACTGCACGTCTTGCTGTTGCACCTGCTGTTCCAGTGAGATGCTGCCATTACCGCTGCTGGTGCTGCCGCCCATGCAGCCGCTCAAAGGCAGCGCCGCGCAAGCCAGAGTCAGGATGTACATAGTACGGAGTGTGCGCATAGTACCCTCTTTCAATTTTGCACTTTTCCCAGAACTTTTTTTCGTCCGGTGAAAATATAGATGATTCCCCCCACACATGGCAGAAAAACTACCAGCACAAGCCACAGGGCGCGCTGTTGCGGGGTTTCAAACTCGTGTCCCCATATGTGCAGAATGCTCCACAATGTCGGGATCATGGGGAACATTACCACAAGCACATGCCACCAATGAAAAATCATGCGGTTCCTCCCTTGCCGGGGGTTGGTTTGCCGCCTTTGTCGCTGGCGGCAGCCTGGGGCTTGCGCCAGAGAATCAGGCAGGCCAGCACCGCGCCCACAAATATGGCCGAGTCGGCTATATTGAAGGCTGGCCAGTGCCAGTCGCCCCAATAGACATCCAGAAAGTCCACCACGGCGCGAAAGCGCACACGGTCAACCAGATTGCCCAGCGCGCCGCCCATCACAAGTCCAAGGGCCGCGAACAGCCAGGGGTCTTCTTCCGAGCTGCGCACCAGCATGACAATGGCCCACACAGCCACAACCGTGGCAGCGAGAAAAAGCCAGAACTGCCACTCAATGTCTGACCGGTTCAAAAAGCCAAAGGCCGCGCCGCGATTGCGGATGTTGACCAGATCAAACAGCCCGGCAATGACCGTGATGGGCCTGTGCTCGGGTATGAACTGCATGACAGCCCACTTGCTCACCTGATCGAGAACAAGGGCGACAATGGCCGCTATGCCGAGTATGCGATAACGCCTTGGCATTCCTGTTACGCTTCCATGGCCTTGATAACGGCGGTGCAGCGGGGGCAGAGCGTGGGATGCTCAGCGTCGGTGCCAAGTTCCGTGCTGTAAATCCAGCAACGTTCGCATTTTTCGCCGTGAGCCTTTTCCACACCGATGGCAAGTCCGGCGATTTCTTCATCGCAGTACGCGCCTTGCGGTGCGCTTTCAAGGGGCTGCATGGCGATTTGCGAAACAATGCAGAAGGCGCGCAGGTCTGTGTTCAGGCCTTCAAGGCGCTGGCGAAGTTCGTCTGCCACAAAGAGGGTCACGCGCGTGTCGAGCGAATGGCCGATAACGCCATCGCGCCGCATGGGTTCAATGGCCTTGGTCACGGCCCCGCGCACGGCGGCGAGCACGTTCCAGTCGTCGCGCGCGCCTTCGTCAAGCATAAGTGGGGCAGATTCAATGGGCTGAAGGGCAAATACCGTGGGTTCCCCACCGCGCAGGCCTTCGGGCAGATGCGCAAAGATTTCTTCCGCAGTGAAGGAAAGTACCGGGGCCATGTCGCGCAGCAACAGGCCAAGGATGTGCCACAGGGCTGTCTGGGCCGAGCGGCGTTCCGCGCTGGCGGGGCCGGAGGCGTAGAGGCGGTCTTTCAGCACATCCAGATACATGGACGAAAGGTCGGTCACGCAGTAGTTGTGCAGGGTGTGATAGACCTTGTGGAAGTCAAAATCCATATAGGCCTGCTGCACACGGTCGTGCACGCGGGCTGCGGCGTCAATGGCAAAGCGGTCAAGTGGCAGCAGCTCGTTCAACGGCAGCAGATCATCCTTGCCGAGACCTTCAAGGTTGCCAAGAATGAAGCGGCAGGTGTTGCGGATGCGGCGATAGGCATCCACAAGGCGGCCAAGAATCTCGTCGGAAATGCGGATGTCCTCGCGGTATTCCACTGAAGAAACCCACAGGCGCACTATTTCTGCACCGAACTTTTCAATGAGTTCCTGCGGCGCAATGACGTTGCCGATGGACTTGGACATCTTGCGTCCCTCGCCGTCCACCACATAGCCGTGCGTGAGCACAGCCTTGTAGGGCGCGCGCTGGCGCGTACCTTCGCTGACCAGCAGGGAGCTGTGGAACCAGCCCCGGTGCTGATCCGAACCTTCAAGGTACAGATCGGCGGGGTAAGCAAGCTCAGGGCGCTGTTCCAGCACGGCGGCAAAGCTTGTGCCGGAGTCAAACCACACGTCAAGGATGTCGGTTTCGCGCTTCCAGTGGTTGCCGCCGCAGTGCGGGCAGGCAAGGCCTTCCGGCACGATTTCCGAAAGCTCGGCCTCGTACCAGTAGTCGCAGCCGGTGGGGTGCTTGGCAAAGCGGTCGCAGAGGTCGCGCATCCAGTTTGGGTCGTTCCAGGCTTCTCCGCAGTCTTCGCAGAGCAGGGCCATGATGGGCACACCCCACTGGCGCTGGCGCGAGATGCACCAGTCAGGCCGAAATTCGATCATGTTGTGGATGCGTTCGCGGCCCCAGGCGGGGATCCAGCGCACCTGCTCGTCAATGGCCTTGAGTGCGCGGCCACGCAGGTCGTTCTTTTCCATGCTGATGAACCACTGGGTGGTGGCGCGGAAAATAACCGGCTGCTTGCAGCGCCAGCAGTGCGGGTAGGAGTGCTTGATCTTGGCCTGACGCAGCAATGCGCCGACTTCTTCAAGCTTTTCAATGACCTTGGGGTTGGCTTCAAAAACATTCAACCCGGCAAAGAACTGCACCGTGGGCAAAAAGCGTCCGGCATCGTCCATGGGCGAATAGATTTCGAGGCCATATTTGAGGCCCACTTCGTAGTCTTCGCGGCCATGACCGGGGGCGGTGTGAACGCAGCCCGTGCCAGCTTCAAGGGTGACGTGCTGGCCCAAAATGATGGGTGACACGCGGTCATAGAAGGGGTGGCGGGCCTTGAGGCCTTCAAGCTGTTCGCCGGTGGCGCGGCCGAGGATTTCGGGTTCGCTCCAGCCGAACTGCTCCGCGCAGGAGGCGAGCAGCTCTTCGGCCAGCACGTACTGCGCGCCGTCCACTTCCACGAGAACATAGGTGAACTCGGGGTGCAGGCACACGGCCATGTTGTCCGGCAGCGTCCAGGGGGTGGTGGTCCAGATGACCACAAAGGCATGGGCGGGATCCGCAGCGGAGAAGACCTTTTTCAGGCCATCGTCCTGCAGGGGAAAGCGCACAAAGATGGAAGGGGACGTGTGATCGTAATATTCCACCTCTGCCTCTGCAAGGGCCGTGTGGCAGGAGCAGCACCAATAGATGGGCTTTTTGGAGCGCATGACGCCGCCCGTTTCCACAAAGTTGGCAAGCTCGCGGGCGGTGGCGGCCTCATAGGTGGGGCGCATGCTCATGTAGGGATCTTCCCAGTTGCCAAGCACGCCGAGACGCCGAAATTCCTTGCGCTGCACATCGATCCACTTGGAGGCGTAGTCGCGGCAGAGCTTGCGCACCACATGGGCGGGCAGGGTCTTTTTCTTTTCTTTCAGTTCCTGCTCGACCTTGTGCTCAATGGGCAGGCCGTGACAGTCCCAGCCCGGCACATAACGTGAGGCAAAACCAGCCATGTTGCGCGATTTAACAATAATGTCCTTGAGAATCTTGTTCAGGGCCGTGCCCATGTGGATGTGGCCGTTGGCATAGGGAGGGCCGTCGTGCAGCACGTAGGTTCCCTTGCTGCCGGAAGCCTCAACCATGGCTTCGTAGCTGTTGATGGCGTCCCATTTTTTCAGGGTTTCCGGCTCACGCTGGGCCAGGTTGGCTTTCATGGGAAAGGCGGTCTGAGGCAGGTTCAATGTTTTCTTATAATCGCTCATGCTGGCTCCCGGCACAGTTCAACTCAAGGACTTGGCAATATAGTACGGTGAAAAAATCGCTCTACTGTGGGCAAAGAGCGGGGCAAAGTCAAGAAGAGCAAGGCACCGTGTGCCTGCTGGCGTGGCCTGCAAGTGCGCAGGCTGGGCATGAAAAAGTTTGGCAGATCGCACTGATATTGTGTAGCTGCATGGCAACCCGCCTTGCAAAATGCGTCTTTTCATGAACGAAATGGCTGGATCATACTCTGGAGCACCAACAAAAAGGGCGTTTCAGACGCGTTACGCGCATAAGTGAAACGCCCGGAATGTTCTGTTCCGCAGCAATTACCGCACAATTATGCGGACCAGGCCGTCAGAAGTTGGCCGGTGCTCCATCCATGGCCTGGGCCAGTTCGCGCAACGCCGAGAGGCTGTCTTCAGCTTCTTGCGGCGTCATGGTGTGCAGGGCAAAACCGGCGTGCACAATCACATAATCGCCGACCTTGGGTTCTTCGGGCAGCAGCATGATGGAGGCGGTGAGAAAAGTGGAGCTTTCGCCCACGCGCACGCGGGCCATGCCCTCTCCCTGAAGTTCTTCAATTCTGGCTGGTATGGCAAGACACATATTTGGTACCTCTTGGAAGGCAGATAATCACTGAATGCCCGGCTGCAAGGCCAGGGCTGTTCCGCAGATTTTCAGCTTATCAGCGCGGCAAGCTTCACGCAAGCTGCCTTGACGAAGTGGCGGCAGAGGACGCAACGTACAGAACAATTCAGAGCTGTTCAGCACCTATTGCTATTGCCCGTTGCGCAGCCCCTGCCAATGCCGTCAGGGTGTGGCGTGTCCCTTATGGCCGTGGTGCACGGCAGCGTTCCCTTCATGCTCCAAGTTCTCTGCACATGGCCTCGGCATTCTGTATGGCGCGGTATGCCCCCTGATTCAGCGGATAGTCCCACGAGCCGCTCCGCAGCTCGATGCGGCCACCAAAGCCGACCTTGAATTGGTGCAGTCCGTTGAAGGGGTGCGTGGCGTCAGGCGTGGGCGAGACTGCGCCCATTTCGTAACGGCGGCAGCCGAGCTGCCGCGCAATGCGCATGCCTGTCCAGTGCATGAGGCTGGACGCCATATAGTTGCGCTTGATATTGCCCGATGCCCCGTACAGAAAGTTGGCGTGTTGCCCTGAAATGCCGATTATGGCGCCGGAAAGGATATCGCGCCCGTGGCGGGCCAGCAAAAATACAATATCTGCTTCATCCTTTGCGCCGAAATTGCAGCGAAACATGGCCGAGAACTGTTTGCTGCTGCAAGGGGCAAAGCCGTTTCTTCTGGCGGTCTGTTCGTACAGGCCGTAAAAATCAGCAAGGTTGCTGCTGTCGGCCTCCTCCACACTCACTCCCTTGCGTCGGGCCAGACCGATATTATAGCGGGTTTTGGGCTTCATTCTGCCCAGGATTTCGTCTTCGTTGCCTTCAAGATCCACCACCAACGAACTTGCCACGGTCATGTCTGCGGAAGCCTTTTTGAAGTTCCAGAATCTGGTGCCCATGTTCATACGCATCTCGCGTATGCGCGCCTCCGGAAAGGCGCACCACCCCTGCTCCTGCATCTCGTCCGCATACAGGGACTTCCAGGGCAGGTCGTAGCGGATAAAGGCCACGTCTGGTTCAAGCCGGTCTGCCAGGGCAACGGAAAGGTCTTCCAGATACTGCCCGTATGAATCCTCTGAAGGCGCATACTCCGGCCCCTGCGGCACAAGAGCCATCTTGTGCCCGCAATGATCTTTTATCAGCACCAGCACGTCGCCCCAGGTCTTTGTGGAATGAATGTCAAAAGCCAGGGGGGCCATGCCCATATGCGATTTGACCTGCGCCCAGTAGGGGGTCTGAAACAGTATGTCTGTCGGATTCAGTTCGTTAGTCGCCTTGGCGATCACATCCACCATGATACCTCCTTGCATAGGTGGGGAATAAGGTTGTTCCGTTCCCGCTGGAATCGGCAACGGCTGTTGAAACGAGCTTACAGGTCGTAGTGCCCGGCGCGTTCCGGCTGGTCTTCCACTTCATGCACCACGAGGTGCAGGGTGCCACCGTTGGGGTTGGGCCAGTGGATGTCATCGCCCTCGGCAAGCCCCAACAACGCGCTGCCCACAGGCGCCAGAATGGAGATGGAATCCTCGCTGGCGTCAGATTTTCCGGGGTACACAAGCTTGAGGCGGCGTTCGGTGCCGGAAGGCAGCATGGCGAAACGCACGGTGGAATTCATGGTCACCACCGAGGGGGGTATTTCTTCTGGGGCCACAACCTTTGCGCGGTAGAGCTCTTCTTCCAGAGCCTTGCGGCCGGGGAATCCATCGGCGGGCAGGGTTTCCAGCAGGGTTTCCAGCCTCGCGGCGTCCTTGCTTGTGATGGTAATATTGGGATATTCTTTCATGTTTTCCTCCTGTGTACTGCGCAAAGCAGCGCACGTTGCATAAAAAAAGAGGGCGTAACCGGTACGCCCTCTTTTTTGTGAATTGTAGTTATGCGGGCGTTATCAGGTTGCAAAAAAGCCGCGAAGCTTAGTCACTTCGCTGGAAATGTTTTTTGCAAAAGAAACGCAGAAACGCATTGTATTGTCCTGGTCAAAAAAAACGTTTGAATGCAGAAAAAATGGCAGCCTTCCTTTGTACGGAAAGCTTGCCGCCCAGATATCCAAATTTGTATCAGCTCAGCCTAACAGCTGGCCTGCGTATGTGCAAGCACAAAAGCAAAACTTTGTTTCAGGTGTGAAATTATCAATTAATATAATGCGTATGATTTTTTCGGCATGTGGCTAACACTCCGCGCGGAGCAAAAAACAAGGGCGGAACCTTGCGGCTCCGCCCTTGTGATTCCGTACCCCGAGCAGGCTAGTGCTTGGAGTTGTTGTTACGTTCTTTCTTTTCGGGGAACAGGACGAAGTTCCAGTACAGCACGTAAACGGGCAGTACCACAAACATCATCACATAAGCCCAGCTCTTCGTGAAGAGAAAATACTGATAGAAAGTATTGAATTCCATGGGATTCTCCTCCTACGCGCGGCTTAGTGCTCGCCCTTGAAGTCTGGGTGTTCGTACAGCACCGGCATGTTGTAAACGATAAAGCGGTAGACCGTGACGATCATGGTCACCACAAACATGGAGATGCAGATTTCCCAGATGCTGGGGAAGTAGCGTTCCGCCGACGGCAAGTTGTAGTTGAAGGCGATCATGGAAACGTTGAAGCGGTTCAGCACGATGCCCAGCACCGTGTTGGTCGCGCCAATGCGGCACAGGGTCAGATTGCGGTCACGCGCGCCCTTGGCGTAGATCAGGGCGGGCATCAGCACAAAGCCCAGCATTTCCACCAGCCACCAAACCCCGTAACCCGTGAAGAGGTAGGGGAAGTTGGCCTGCACAAGCATGTCGATAAGCTTGAGCATGAAGTAGGCGAAGAGAATGAACGAAGCCGCGCGGGCAAAGCTGAAGGTCACGTCGTCAGCTTCACGCAGGTGGGTTTTGTCCATGTAGTGGTGCACGCCGCGGTGGGCCAGCATGCCTTCAAAGATAACCATGGACGCGCCAGCGGCCATGGAGCTTACAAAGAAGAACATGGGCATGAAGGGCGAGTACCACAGGGGGAAGACCTTGCCGGGGGAGATCAGGTAGAGCGAACCCAGCGAGGACTGGTGCAGGGTGGACAGGGTCACACCGAAGATGGTCAACGGAATGGTGCACTTGACCACGATCTTGCGGATCTTGATGAGCCAGGGGAAGCGGCAGGACATCCATTCCAGCGGGGCCACCGAGAATTCGATGAGCAGCACGGAAACGTAGGTCGCCACGCACAGGCCCACTTCAAACAGAACTGACGTGGTGCCGGGGAAGAAGAACATGAAGGGCAGACGCAGCGGATGGCCCAGATCGTACAGCAGGGCGATAACCACGAAGGCGTAGCCCAAAAAGGCTGTGGTGATGGCCGGACGCACCGCCGAGTGGAAGTGCTTCATGCCCATGATGTAGCAGGCGACAGTGGTAAAATAGCCGCCCGCTGCAAGACACACGCCGCACAGAAGGTCAAAGCCGATCCACATGCCCCATGGCTGCACATCGCTGAGGTTGGTGACGGAGCCGATACCCACGGTAAAGCGGATAACGGTGATAACAAAGCCCACGGCCAGAATGATGGCAGAAATGATGTTGCCGGGGGTGGGCGTCAGGAATTCGCTGATATTGAACAGCTTGTCCCTGGTGGGAATAACTATGCTGTGGTGTGCCATTTACTTATCCTCCCCGTGCTCCTTGCAGCACTCCGCTTCCCGAGCCTTCAAGGCGTCGGTCATTGCGCGGCGGGCTGTGTCGGCAGCGCCCGGACCCTGGGTTTCCTCAATCTTGCGCACTGCTGCGTCAACGGCTGCGGCCAGATCGTCCTTGGTCTCCTTGACGTGTGCGTCCTTCTCCGCCTTGAAGATGGCTTCGCGGCGTTTGGTCATGGCGTACGCACCGCCAAACAGCACAGGCCAGAAGGCCACGATCATGGGCACGGTACCCAGAGCGCCGTAGGTCAACTCGCCCATGGGCTGCGTGCCCAGGTGCTTGTCGAGCCCAAGTTGCTTGAGTTCGCTGGTGTCGGCGTGGGCATCATGGGCTTTGGCGTCCTTGGCGGCGGCAGGAGCAGCCACGGCAGGAGAAAGCACCATCCACGCGGTACCGCCGGCATCGTGTTCGCCGTAAACGTAGTTCACGTACTTGCCGGGATTTTCAGTGATGCGCGAGCGGGCAATCCTGATCAGGTCGCTGCGGCGGCCAAAGGTCAGGGCGTCCATGGGGCAGGCTTCCACGCAACCGGGCAGCTTGCCTTCCTTGAGGCGGGGTTCGCAGAAGGTGCACTTCTGCACCAGGGGATCGAACGCCTCATCATACTGGAAGCCCGGCACATAGAAAGGACAGGCAACCATGCAGTACCGGCAGCCCACGCACTGCGAACCTTCGTAGGTCACGCTGCCGTCGGGCTGCTTCTGGAAGCATTTGGCAAAACAGGCAGAGGCGCAGGCCGGGTCGTTGCAGTGGAAGCACTGCAACTTGCGGAACACGTCCTTGCCGTTGACGTTGTACTTGTTAACCACTGTCCACTCATAGGCCGAGGTGCGACGCTTGGTGGCAGTCACCGAAAGGTCGGTGAAGGGTTTCTTGGGCTTGGGCAGGTGGTTCACCGCGTTGCAGGCTTCTTCGCAACGGCGGCAGCCGATGCAGCGCGTGGTGTCATGCAGCACGCCGTAGCTGTCTGCATAGTAGGGGAAGGTGTGTACCCCGGCATTGGCCACCTTGGCAGTGCCCAATGCCGAAATCACGCCCGCGCTTCCCATGATGGCCAGGAATTTTCTGCGATTCATATGCGTTTCTCCGTGCAGTTAGGCGCCCTACGGGCGGGCCTTATGACAAGTGGTGCAGTCGGTGTTCTTAGGACGACCCACGTTCATACCCTGGTGGCAACCCATGCACTGGAGGTGATAGGCGGCCTTGAGGCTGGGACGGTTGGGATTGGCGGGGTCGATTTCCTTGGTGTGACAACTGCCGCACTTGGGAGGCGTAGCCGAAAGCGGGCTTCTGTGGTGGCACGTGGCGCACAGAGTCTCGGGCTTGTTGTGGAAAGCCTCGGCCAGCTTGTCGCCCTTGATGCGTTCCATAAGGGAGGCCATATGGCGGCGGTGCGTGAAGTTGCTGGGCTCGTACTTGTCGGCCAGCGCATCAATGCTCACCTTGTAGGGGCCCTGCATGGCGGTAAGGGGCTGCACGGTCTTGTGGTTCAGCACGGTTTCAGCGGCCAGGGCTTCGTTCTGGTCGGGGGGCAACTTGCCCTTGATGCCCTGCTGCATCTGCTCCGGCGTCATGGAAGACGTAACATTGTGGCAGGTGGCGCACCATGCCTGGTCGCGCTTGGGCGTCACTATGGCGTGGCAGCCCGCGCATTCGCGCCGTTCTTTGGTTTGCTGTTCATGACAGCTCACGCAGCTCACAGGGGTGTTGCCCTTGGCGCGTTTGGCGATATTGGTGGCATGCATGGCGCGGTCAAGCGTCACGAAATTGCCTTCCGCCTTGCCTTCCGTAGTGTGGCATGTGCTACAGGCCACAGGATCGCCGGTGTGGTGGCATGTTTCGCAGTTGGCAATCTTTTTCTCGTGAGCGAGGTGATTGAAAACCGCGGGTTTCATGGCCGCGCCCTTGGGATTGGGCTTGGCGCTTACCGGAAACATGACAATGGCCGACGGCGCGCCGCTGTCTGTCGGCTCCAAAGCTGCGGCCGTGGCCGATCCAGCTCCGAGCGCCGTCAGACACGCCGCGCCCGCCAGGGCCAGAGCCGCCAGCAAAAGCAGTGATGTGCCGTTCCTCATGTGCTTGTCCTTTTGCAATCAGACATTACCCCAACGCCCGCCGCATACATTGCAGCGGGTTCCTCCGTACCCCCGATCCCTACGGGGGTGAACACGCAGATATTGCAACGGTATCCCAGCATGCAAGACACGTCAAGGAGGGGCCGTTGTTGTAATTGCTTCTTATGCCTTGGGAACAGGGAGCTTGGGATATTTTTCGCTAAAAAGAGCGTTTTATTGATTGTTCACGCAACCTACGGAAAACACAGATTCTTTGCGAAAAAAGATGTGCATCGTGTGATTTTGGCGGATCAAAGGCGTTCAGCAGAGCACGGAAGAGGCGAATATCTGTGCGCCGGCAAACACTTCAAGATGTTTCTGTGAGATGTTCAGCGCATCAGAGACCGATCCGGTGCCGGAAAAGCCATAAATAACAGTGAGCAGACGCCGTGGCGACGATGTGTCCGGCCCGTCCTCGGCAATCATGGCCCGCCGGGAATCGCTGCATGGGCAGCCGAACGCGCCCTGATCATCCGCCAGAAGGGGCATGCGGCAGAGGTCGAGCTCGTCCTTGCCAATGCCCGCGTAGGCTTCGCCTTCTCGCCCCGCGCGCAGCACAATGTTGCCGCTCAGGCGGGCAAGATCGTAGGTGCCAAGCGAAAAGCCCGTTTCAAGCGAAACCAGATTGTTGGCATCCACTGCGGAGTTTATGCGGTACAGATCCTTGCCCTGCCGCACGCGGCGGTAGAGCGCCTCGGAGGAAATACGCACCCGGCCCGGGTCACGCCCAAAGGCCTTGAAGGCCTGACGCGAGGGGCCTATCTGCGGCATGTCGGCAAGTTCCGTGCGTTCAAGGCTCTGCCTCAAACCGGGCAGCACATTCTGGTTGAAGAACTGCCACAACTGCGGTTCCTCGGCCCGAACCGGGGCAGACCAGAAAACACAGCCAAGGGCCGTATCCGGCCAGATCGAACGCAATTCCGGATCAATGGAAATGGCGGGCATGGGCATGGCGGTGGGTACTCCTTATAATGGCCTGAAACAGCAAAACATCACTTAAGAATTGTAGCTGTCGCGCGCCTTCTGCCAGAAGCGGCAGGCGGCCTCCACCACTGCGGCGGGATCGTCCGGCGGCAGCCATTGGGCCTCGGGCCGGGCGCGAAACCACGTAAGCTGCCGTTTGGCGTAGGCCCGCGTGTTGCGGAGCCAGAGGGAGCGGCAGTCCTCAAGCGAAAGGCGGCCCTGCAAGTGCGCCAGCGCTTCGGCGCAGCCAATGCCCGACCAGCCCGGCGCTGCGGGGTCGGCGCAATGGCGCATGGCGGCGCGGGCCTCGTCCAGCGCGCCGCCAGCAAGCATGAGGTCAAGGCGGCGGGCCAGCCGTGGCTCAAGCCATGCCAGGGACGCGTCCAGGGTCAGCAGGGGGCCGACGCAGAGCGGCGTGCTCATGGAATTGCTGTGCCACCACGTAAAGGGCCGCCCTGTGCTTTGGCAGACTTCCAGCGCGCGGATGATGCGTTGCCGGTCGTTGGGGTGGATTTTGGCTGCATAGGCGGAGTCGGTCTGCGCCAGTTCGGCATGCAGGGCGGGCGCGCCCTGCGCGTCCACGCGGGCGGTGATTGCTGCGGTGAGTTGCGGGTCAACGGGCGGAATTTCCGCCATGCCCCGCAGCAAGGCCTGAAAGTATAACCCAGTGCCGCCCACCAGCAGGGGCGTCTTGCCCCGTGCAAGGATGTCGCGCACCTTGTCCACGGCGGTTTCTGCCCATCGGCCAGCGCTGATCTTGTTTTCCGTAGCCAAAAAACCGTACAGGTGGTGCGGGCAAGAGGCACGTTCTTCTGCCGAGGGCTGGGCCGTAATCAAGGGGAAATCGGCATAGACCTGACGCGAATCAGCGTTGACCACCTCGCCGTCAAGGGCAGCGGCCATGGCAAGCGCCGCCGCCGTTTTGCCCGAGCCGGTAGGCCCGGCCAGGCAGATAACCGGCAGCGGCGCAGAAGTCGTTTCAACCATGATCACTTGACGCGGAAGCCGCCAAAAGGCGGAGCAAGGCAGGGCGTACCCTGACGCACTTCACCCTTGTGGTATTTATCCATCAGGGCCGTGCGCACGTTTTCAGGCACGAGGCCCTTGATGTCCGCACCGTGGCTGGCAGCAGCCTTGACTATCGTAGAGCTGATGAACAGCCACTGGTAGTCGGTCATCAAAAAGACCGTCTGGATGTGGCGTTGCAAGCGGCGGTTCATGAGCGCCAACTGGAATTCGTATTCAAAGTCCGAGGCAGCGCGCAGTCCGCGCAGCAGGGCGCAGGCCCCGCGTTGGGCCGCGTATTCCACGGTGAGGCCCGAGAAAGGCTCCACCACGGCGCGCGGTTCGTCCTTTAGCGCCTCTCGGGCCATTTCCACCCGCTCTTCATGGCTGAACAGGGGGAATTTGGGCGTGTTGTCCGCCACGGCCACAACAATTTGGTCAAAGACTTCGCAGCCGCGTCGGATAAGGCTCAGGTGCCCGTTGGTCAGCGGATCGAATGTGCCGGGGTAGAGTGCTATTCTCATGGCAGTGTCCAGATGCATATGCGTGTCTGACCGAAGAGGCGCTCGGCCTCAAGAGTCCATTCTGCGGGCAGGTTTACCCGTGCGTCTTTTTCAATTTCAGCCGTTACAAAAGCCCCCGGTGCAAGCCAGCGGCGAGTAGCCAGCAGCTTGAGGGCCGGGTTGGCAAGATTTTTACGGTAGGGCGGATCCATAAAAATAAGCGAATACGGTTCCGCCGGGGGAGTTTTGAGCACACGCAGCACATCGTCGCTCACAAGGCGGGCCTCATTTTCCACCCCGAGGGCGGCGATGTTTGCCTTGAGGCAGCGCACGGCCTGGGGGGCCATTTCCACCATCAGGGCGTGTTCCGCGCCCCGGCTGATGGCTTCAAAGGTCAGGCTGCCGCTGCCTGCAAAGAGGTCAAGCACCCGTGCACTGTACCAGTCCATGCCGCGCGCGGCGAGCATGGAAAAAAGCGCCTCGCGCGTTTTGCCCATGGCGGGGCGGTAGCCCTCGCCTTCAACTGTCTTAAGGTTGCGTCCACCAAGACGCCCCGAAATAATCCGCATGACGGCCTACATGCGCGAGAGCAGGCGGGTGAGGGCGTAATCCATCTTTTCCATGGCCTCCTGCAGCTCGGTTTGTTCCACCCACGGGCGGTTTTCAACATCGGCCATCTTGCCTTTGAACATGCCCCACTTGCGTTCCACCTCGTCCGTGAGGAACGTCCAGTTGACGCGGGGATGGGCCTGGGTTTCGTGCTGCACGGTTTCGGTGAGCTGCGGCCCTTCAAGCACCATTTCTTCAAGGTAGGTGGCAATAAGGGGGCGCTTGGCGAACTTTTGCTCAATGAGGCCAGCCAGGACACTCTGAGCCTTTGTTTCGCCGTGGGTCAGCACCACCTGCGCGCCGTTGCCGGTCAGCGGCTTGAGCCATTCAAGCAGCTGGCTTTGCCCGGCGTGGCCGGAAAATCCGTTGATGGTGAAAATGCGGGCGGCAACTTCAATATCTTCGCCAAAAAGTGTGATTTTTTTGGCTTTTTCCACCAGCTTGCGGCCCGGTGTGCCCACTCCCTGATAACCCACAAAAACAATGCTCGCGCCGGGTTTCCAGATATTGTGACGCAGGTGGTGGCGCACACGGCCCGCGTTGCACATACCGCTGGCCGAAATGACAATGGCAGGGCCCTTGTAGTCATTGATGGCCTGCGATTCGGCAGCGGAAAGCGTGTAGCGCAGGTTGGGCAGCGCGAAGGGATCATCCCCGCCGTTGAGCATCTTGAGCGCTTCATCGTCAAAAAGCTCACGGTTGCGCTCAAAAACTTCTGTGGCGCGGATGGCAAGGGGGCTGTCCACAAATACGGGCATATCCGCTGGCAGTTTGTTCTGTTTGGCGAGCATGTGCAGGCAGTAGAGCACTTCCTGCGTACGCTCCACGGCAAATGCCGGAATGATGACCTTTTCACTCTTGCCGTAGCTGTAGGCAATGGCTTCGCCCAGTTCGTCAACGCTGAGGTTTTCGTCCTTGTGGTCACGGTCCCCGTAGGTGGACTCCATGAACACGTAGTCGGCCTTGGGCGGGGTTTCAGGGCTGCGCACAATGAGCGACTGCGGGCGGCCAATGTCGCCCGAAAAGATAAGGCTGGTGGTTTTGCCGTCTTCATCGGCCTCAAGGCGCAAGGAGCCGGAACCAAGAATATGACCAGCATCATAGTAGGTTACGCGGATGCCCGGTGCAGGCTCAAACACCTTGTGGTAATCAACAGTCTGGAAAAGGGTGACCGTTTTTTGGGCATCCTCAACACTGTACAGGGCCGTTGGGGGATTTTTAAGCCCGCGCCGCTGGTATTTGCGCGCTTCCCACAGGGCTTCCATTTCCTGAATGTGGGCGCTGTCCTGCAACATGAGGTCCAGCAGTTCGCTGGTGGCCTTGGTGCAGAAAATGGGGCCGGCAAAACCCTCCTTGACCATCTTGGGCAGCAGGCCGGAGTGGTCAATGTGGGCGTGGGTGACAAGAATAAAGTCAATGGCGGTAGGCTGATAAAGTTCAGCTTCGCGGTTGCGGGCTTCAATGGCCTTGTTGCCCTGATGCATGCCGCAGTCGATGCAAAAGCGTTTGCCAGCCGCCTCAACCATATAACATGAACCGGTCACGGTTTGCGCCGCGCCCAGAAATTGTACTTTCATCTGTTCCTCCACTGAGGGTTGGCGGCTTGAGAGGCCGCAAGCTCTTTGCCGACCGCCATGCAAGGCGGAAAAGACGCAAGGAGACTTTTTTCCATAGCCGCAAGCGCGCCCCAGCGTCAAGCAAGGGCCCAGTCGCCAATGTTCCCGCATTGCCTTTGGCCGAAGGGCCACATATACTGAAAGTTGTCGGCCCATGCGGCGTCTTTTGCGCGCAGGCCTCCCCCCATACTTCAAGAGGAACAAGGAGCATTCATGCCTGAACTGCAACAGAACATGATTGATGATCTCTCTTCCGTTACCACAGAATCCTGGCGCACCTTCCGTATAATGGCGGAAATGGTGGAGGCGCTTGATGCCCTCAACGCGCTCAAGGTCAAATGCATATCCCTTTTTGGCACTGCCCGGTGCAAACCCGATTCAAAGGAATATAAAGAGGCTGAAAAAATTTCGCGCCTGCTGGTGGAAGCCGGATTTGGCATTATCAGCGGCGGCGGCCCCGGTATTATGGAAGCCGCCAATAAAGGAGCCTTTAAAGCCAACGGCGTGTCTGTTGGCCTGCACATCCAGTTGCCGCACGAGCAGGGCTGCAACCAGTATGTGAAAACACGCTGCAATTTCCGTTACTTTTTCATCCGCAAGTTCATGTTTGTCAAATACGCCATGGCCTACGTGGTCATGCCCGGCGGCATGGGCACCATAGATGAACTCTCCGAGGCCTTTGTGCTGGCCCAGACCGGGCGCACGCGGCCTTTCCCCATCATTCTGTACGATTCAAGCTATTGGAGCGGCTTGCTTGAGTGGATGCGCAAGACCATGGTTGCGCGGGGTTTCATCAAGGAAGGCGAAATCGACAAGCTCATCACGGTTTGCGACACACCCGAAGAAGTGGTCGCCCTGTTGTGCAGGGTAATTATTTAGCCGCCGCATGAATACGAATAGCTCTGACGCGCGGGCCTTTTCTCCTGCCGGGCCGTTAACGCCGCCCCCGCCGGGTCATACCTGGCAGGGGCTGATGCGGCTGGCTCTGGAAAAGGCCCGCGCCAGCGGCGCTGCGGGCGAGGTGCCGGTGGGGGCGCTGGTGGCGGCTCCGGATGGGCGCATCCTCGCCTGTTGCGGCAATGCGCCCATCAGCGGCAACGATCCCACCGCCCATGCCGAGGTGCTGGCGCTGCGCGCCGCCGGGGCCTCGCTTGGCAACTACAGACTCAACCAGTGCGTGCTGGTGGTGACGCTTGAACCCTGCGCCATGTGCGCCGCCGCCATCATACATGCGCGCATTGCGGGGCTTGTGTACGGCGCAGCCGACCCTCTGGCCGGGGCTGTTGTCTCCCGCGCCGAATATTTTGACGCCCAGTGCGCCAATCACCGGGTATGGCACATGGGCGGCGTGCTTTCTGAGGAATGCGCCTCCTTGCTCCACGATTTTTTTGGCCAGCGGCGCGAGTAGGCTGGCATGGCGAAATAAAGCCGCGGCGGGGCTGACTTCTGCATCCGCCGCACAACCTGCCACAGGAGCAGTATGCTCGAACTGACAGTATTTATGAGCGGCGCGCTGGTCATGGTGCTCGAAATGGTCGGCGCGCGGGTATTGGCCCCGCATGTGGGAACCTCCGCCGTCGTGTGGACAAGCCTCATAGGCGTGGTGCTGGCCTGCCTTGCCGTGGGCGCATGGGCCGGGGGGCGGCTGGCCGACAAAACTCTTTCCCGCCGGGGGCTGGCGCTGGCTCTAGCCGGGGCGGGCATCGGCAGCGGGCTGACGGCCTTGTGTCATGAGGTTATCGGCCAGTGGGTGACGGCAGCCGTGGGCAACCTGTACGCGGCGGCGGTGCTGGCGGCGGTGTGTATTTTTGCCCTGCCCGCCTTTTTTTTCGGCATGGTGACGCCCTATGCCATACGTTTGCGCATCGAGAGTGTAGACTCCTCAGGGGCCACCGTGGGCAGGCTATACGCCCTTTCCACTGCGGGCAGTATTGTGGGAACTTTTCTGGGCGGGTTTATCCTCATATCATTTTGGGGCAGCACCAGCATTTTGTGGGGTGTGGCTGCGGCCATGCTTGGGCTTTCGCTGTGCAACGGGGGGGGGCAAATGCGTTTGCGCGCCGTGTTGCTGGTTGTGTGCGGGCTTATGGCTGTGGTGGCGGCAAGCTATGGCCGCTGGCAGGATGGCAAGGCCATGAGCCATCTGGTGGAAAGCCCCTATAACAGCATCCGCATTTTTGAAGGGGTAGACTGGGCGCAGAACGGCAGACCCGTGCGCCTTATGGCTACTGATCCCGGTTACAGCCAGTCTGGCATGTATCTGGACGCCCCCACTGAGTTGTATTTTCGCTACACCCAGTTTTACGCGCTGGGGCCGCATTTCACGCCCCATGCGAGCCGGGTGCTCATGCTGGGCGGCGGTGGGTATTCTGTTCCCAAGTGGCTGCTGGCTGATACTTCCCCTCTGGCAAAGCCCGAGGCCACGCGCATGACCGTGGTGGAGCTTGACCCGGCCATGACGGAAACAGCCCGGCGCTGGTTTTCTCTACGCGACGATCCCCGCCTGACAGTGCGCCACGAGGACGCCAGAGCCTTTTTGAACCGTCAGCGCGATCAGTACGACCTTGTTTTTGTGGATGTTTTCAACTCGCACTATGCCGTGCCTTTTCAGATGGGAACGCGTGAGGCAGCGGCTGCTCTGCGGCGTGCGGTTGCCCCTGGCGGGGTTGTACTCATGAACGTTATTTCCGCTGTGGAAGGGCCGGATGGCCGCCTTTTTCAAGGGATTTTCAACGCGTTGCGTCAGTCTTTTGCCGAGGTGCAGGTGTACTGCGCTGGCGGCGAAGCACCAGACAAGCTGCAAAATCTGATGGTTGCGGCCTTTCCCGAACAGCGGCCAGACATCACGGCGGGCGCGTTGCCATCCCTTGCGGCAGCAGACACAGAAAATGCCCCTTCAGGCGGCTTGCGCCTTGCCGACATGCTGGCAAGCAGATATACGGGGGCAGCCCATTTTGCCACCCCGGCGCTTACGGATGATTTTGCCCCGGTGGAGCGTTACACGCTGGTTTTGTTGCGTCAGTAGGCGCTCAGGCGGCAGTGCTTGCAGAGGGCGGAGGAAAAAGTTATTCTGGTACCCTAACGTGAGGGAGGCGCATATGGACAATAGTGTTGTCAAACCCGTCAGTCCCAATGATCTCGTGCTGGATATCGTTGGGAGAAAGTATGCGAGCGGCAGCGACCTGACCACGGCGGAGAACCTGATGGCTCTTTCCGCCTCTGCTGGCGTGACTGCCAAAAACTACGGCCCCGGCCCCGCTGAAATGGTGTTGAAGAAGCCGGAACTGCCGGAAAGCGTCAAAGGGATGCTGGTCGAACACGCCGGGTAAGTTTTCTGCCAAAAGTGCTGTGTTGCACGCTGCTGCTGGATGGCCGCAAGGCCCGGAAGGCAGCGCTTGGTCCTTGCTTGCTGTTACTACGTTACTTATGCCTACTTGGGGGGCTTTTTTGAACGAAACAATTGATGATCTTACAGTGCAGTTTGAGGAAAACGGTCAGGTTATCGTTAACGAACTGGACAAAGTTGTGCTGAGCAAGGGCGCGTGGACCACCATTCTTTTTCGCTACCAACAGTGGCAGCCGGAAAAAGACTGTTTTGGCCCGGACATGTATGTTATCCGCCGCTACAAAAAGGCGGGGGGCGAATACCGCCAGCAGTCCAAATTTAATATTTCCAGCGCGGATCAGGCCCGCAAGATTGTTGATGCCCTGAGTTCCTGGATCAACTAGATAAAGCCTTGGCGGAGCGGGCAGCTACAGCTTTTGCAAATACGCTCCGCGTTTGACCGGGCAAATGCCTAC
Source organism: Desulfovibrio sp. (assembly GCF_019422935.1). Lineage (NCBI taxonomy): Bacteria > Pseudomonadati > Thermodesulfobacteriota > Desulfovibrionia > Desulfovibrionales > Desulfovibrionaceae > Desulfovibrio > Desulfovibrio sp. The sequence goes on from NZ_JAHZCJ010000009.1 coordinate 26,760, forward strand.
CTGCGCGTGAATCTTTCATGCCGCAGCATGCATGCAGTTAACCCGCAATGCATCTGGAAAAGGCCGACACTCTTTAGAGCGTCGGCCTTTTCTGTGGAGCAGGGCTGAGGTTGGCAGTACAAAAACCCCAATAGGCTTTTGTACTGCCATGCGCAGGAAGCGCCCCGGTTTATCAGGGCGCTTCGCGCAGGAGGAGGGAAGGGGATACGCCCATGTGGCAGCATCGGCGTATACGCAGCTGTGGCTGCGGAGGCAATGGTTGCGGCGTAGTTGCGGCCTGTCCGCTACCATTATGTATGTTGAAACATATCGGAGGGGGCGTTAGCTTTGCGTTAAGGATTATCGGCAGCCTGCTGTTGCAGACGCATATCGGCTGACGGGCAGGCAATGCACTGCAAAAACTCCCTGGCAAGCTCCGCTGAAAAAATCGGATTGCTGTATGGGGATAGCGGTACCGAATTTTAGCGGGTATTCCTTATCCAAAAAATACAGTATACCCGCATTTCGTGCCAAACAAAATTGAGAAAGCTGAAGTTTGGCAAAAAACACTGCGAACAGGTAGGGAAATGCGGTGTCGCCAGCGGGCAGGCCCAGTTTTTTGCTTGAAAAAAATAATATCTGTTGACATTGAAAATGCCCCAAACTATGTTCGGGCAATCACTGATTGGGTATAGTAAATTTTTTTGCAGAGGCTTTACATGGGTAAGGCTCCAAGCGGAAAGTCTACCTCCCGTAATCTCTGGAGTCCTTAATGGCTACTTCTATCTACGTCGGCAATCTGCCCTGGTCCGCCACTCAGGAAGGCGTTGAATCCCTGTTCAGCCCCTACGGCGAAGTTCTTTCCGTGAAGCTCGTTTCCGACCGCGAAACCGGCCGCGCCCGTGGCTTTGGCTTTGTGGAAATGGAAGACGCCGACGCCATCAACGCCATTGCCGCTCTTGACGGCAAGGAATTTGACGGCCGCGCCCTTCGCATCAACAAGGCCGAGCCCAAAAAGCCCGCCCCCCGTCGCTGGTAGTCGACCAAATTCGCTTGATATGGAAGGCCGCGAGAAATCGCGGCCTTCTTTTGTCTTAAAAGCAGTTTTAATGGACAGGCTGTGTGCCCGGCTGTCGCGTAGAGAAAAGGCGGCTTGAGGACAATACGAAAGCAGCAGACCGCCCCAAGTCAGCCATCAAATCGGCTCATGCGGTAGCCGATGCCCACATGGGTATGGATGCAATCACATTGCGGCGAGGCGGCCTCCAGTTTTTTGCGCAAGGTTGCCATGAACACGCGCAATGAAGGAAGCGACTGTGGCAGCGCACTGCCCCACACAGCCTGCAGGATTGTTTTATGCGTAAGCACCTTGCCCACATTGTTTGCCAGCAGGCACAGCAGTTTGTATTCCATGGGGGCAAGATGCACCTGTTGCCCGGCAACGCTGACGCAGCCTGCGGCAAAATCAATACGTAATTCGCCATTTTCAAAGCTGCTTTCGCTGCGGCCCATGTGCCCTCGCTCATAACGCACGCGGCGCAGGGCGGCGCGCAGCCGGGCCAGCAATTCATCAACGCTGAAAGGCTTGGTAAGGTAGTCGTCCGCACCTGCGTCCAGCGCTGCCACCTTGTCGTCATCTTCAGTCCGGGCGCTCAATACAATGATGGGCAGCATGGACCACTGGCGCACCTCCCGGATGATCTCCACGCCGTCCATATCCGGCAGGCCCAGATCAAGCAGTATGACGTCAGGATTTGCCCGCGAAGCCTCTGCAAGGGCCTCACGCCCGGTGGCGGCGGTCAGAAAGGATATGCTGCGGCTCTCAAGCGTGGTGGTCACAAGCGCGCGGATGACCTTGTCATCTTCCACCACAAGAATACGCTCGGGGACGCCGTTGACGTTCTGCGCGGGAGTGGTATCTGCTGGCGAGTTTAGCGGCATGGAGGCTCCTTCTGTCAGGACGGGAGGGTGAAATCTTTGGTTTCGCGCGGCAAAATCATGGAAAAAACCGCGCCCTGCGGCGTGTTGTCAAATACCTCTATGCTCCCGCCGTGAGCTTGCACAATGCTGCGGCACAGGGCCAGCCCAAGCCCCATGCCTCTGCGGCCATCGCCTTTTTTTATGGCTGCGGAGTGGAACATGCCAAAAATGCGGTTCTGTTCCGCTTTTGAGATTCCTGGGCCATTATCGGCAACTTCCAGCCTGACCCACGGCCCGTCAGCCCTAGCTCGTATGCGTATGGCTGTTCCCTCTGGCGTATGTTTGACGGCGTTGTCCAGCAGGTTGACCAGCACCTGCACCATGAGCCGCGCGTCCATGCGGGCCATGAGCAGACTTTCGGGCATTTCCGCGCGCAGATCGTGGTGCGCTGCACGGCGGCTGGTGATCTGCACGGCTTCGGCAATGACATCTTCAAGCAGCTCCGGCTCAAGGCGAAGGGTAAAATCCTGCTGCTCAAGACGGGTGAGGGCCAGCAGGTTTTCCACCATGCCCACAAGGTAGCGGGCTTCTTCCTCGATGGCGGTAGCAAGGGCCATATTGCGTTCTGGCGAGCCGGAGCCACCTTGCTCGGCAAGGATGGCGGCATTGCCGCAGATGCCGGTGAGCGGCGTGCGTAGATCGTGCGAAATGGAGCGCAGCACATCGGCGCGCAGTTTCTCCTGTTGCGCGCGCACGGCAATGCTGGCGTTGGCCTGCGTGAGTCGTTCCTTTTCCAGCGCCAGCGCGCATTCCCCTGCCAGGGCAAGAACAAGGTTTTTGCTGTTGGCATCGGCAAGCGGAGTCGTGCGACCCGGCAGAACGTGCAGTTCGGCCACGGCGAGCACGGCAGACTGACTGCTGATAGGGATAAAGCTGTGCCGCGATCCGGGCAGGGAATCTGTTCCCGCGCCAGCGGGGCGGTTATTCTTGGCAACCCATTGCGCAACGCCCAGTTCGTCCTTTGGCGTGCTTTTGCTGTGCCGGGAGGCAATGCGTGGGCTGCCCGACCCTTGCATTTTGTCAGCCCGGTAGGAAAAAACGGGTCGGGTTTCAAGCAGACCTTGCCGCACGGAATAGAGCGTTGTTTCACACCCCAGCAGGGTGCCGAGCTGGCGGGCAGTTTCCAGCAGGATGGCGGCTTCGTCCTTGGCTTTTTGCAGGCGGCGGCTGTTGCCCAACAGCAGCTCGGTATGCAGCGCCCGCACCGCGCTTTGCCGCGCCTGCATGCGTGCCCGCCCCGTGATGGCGCTGGTGGCTGCGGAAACCAGCAGCATTGCGCAAAAAAGCCCCACATAGCCCGTATCGTAAACGGTAAAGCTGAAACGCGGCTCAACAAAGAGAAAATCGAAAAGGCCCACCCCGGCCACAGAAGCCGCGACGCCGTACCACGGCCCGGTGGTGAGGATGGAAACGCCCAACACTCCCAGCATGTACAGGCCCGCAATGCCGCCATTGGGCATGCCCAGCGAGAACATGAGCAAACCTGCAACGCTGCACACGACCATGATCGCAGCAGTGGCGCACCATTGCCGCCAGGAGCGGGGGGCTGTGCCCCGCAAGGCCCTGAGCGCCGCAAACAAAGGCCCGGTATGTCCGGGCGCTCTGCCCACGGGCACGGCATCGGGGATGATGTAGGTTTCCATCTCCGGCGCAAGTTCGGCAAGGCGTTCCACCAGCGTTTTGCTCTTGCGGAACAGCCATCCGCCAGCCGGGGAACGGCCCACCACGATTTTGCTCACCCCGCTCATGCGCGCGTATTCAGCTATCTGGGCGGGAACATCCTCGCCGTGCAGGGTCACGATAACCGCCCCCAGGTCTTCCGCCAGTTTCAGGTTGCTGCGCAGGGTATCGCGGCTTTTGGCGTCACTGCGGCGCGGCGCTGTGTTTTGCACAAAAAGGGCGGTGAAATCAGCGCGAAAGGCCTCCACCATGCGGGCGGCGGTGCGGATAACCCGTGCATTGCTGGGCGCGCCTGAAAGGCAGATGAGAATGTGCTCCTTGATCTGCCGCCCTGCTTCCTGCCCTCCGGCAGCGGCGGATGCCCGCCGGTTGACGCGGTCGGCCATACGGCGCAGGGCGATCTCCCGCAGGGCAATGAGGTTGGCGGGCAGAAAAAAGTGCCCCAGCGCCCGTTGCGCCTGCGCCTCGGCGTATATCTTGCCTTCGCGCAGGCGGGATACAAGCTCGTCTGGCTCCAGATCGACCAGTTCCACCTGATCGGCCCCGTCAAACACACTGTCGGGTATGCGCTCGCGCACCACTACTCCGGTCATGGCGGCAACCACATCGTTGAGGCTTTCCAGATGCTGCACGTTGACTGTGGTCCACACGGATATGCCCGCCTGAAGCAGCTCCTCCACATCCTGAAAGCGCTTGAGGTTGCGGCAGCCCTGCGTGTTGGAGTGGGCAAGCTCGTCCACAAGGGCGATTCCCGGCTTGCGGGCCAGCACGGCATCCACATCCAGCTCGTTGAGCGTGATGCCCCTGTGCTCGATCCGCAGAGGCGGCACGGCCTCCAGACCTGGCAGCAGGGCCGCTGTTTCCGGCCTTGGGTGCGGCTCCACATAGCCCACAACAATGCTGTGCCCCTGCTCCTGAGCGGCGTGGGCCGCCCGCAGCATGGAATATGTTTTGCCCACGCCAGCCGCATAGCCGAAAAATATTTTGAGCAATCCTCTGGGCGATGGGCGCACGATTGCGCTCGCCTCGCCAGCGAGGGGCTTGCCGCCCGGAGCCGCCTGTTGCAACTGGGCCAGCAGGGCATCGGGGGATGGACGTTTGTAGCTGTCTGTCATGGTTGTTCTCAGGTTCGTATGCCGCGCGGCATTCAGCGGGGAGCCGCGCTTGAGGCCCCTGAAACCCCGTGCCCGTTGGGTAACAGGCCTTCCAGCGCCAGATTGACTTCAAGCACGTTGACCCGCGCCTCGCCCAGCAAACCCAGAGTGCGGCCCTGCGTGTACATGGCGATGGTGCGGCGCACTTCCGCAGCCGTAAAACCTGTGGCGCGGGCCAGCCGCTCCACCTGAAATTCTGCTGCGGCTGGCGAAATATGCGGATCAAGCCCGCTGCCTGATTCCGTCAGCAGATCCACAGGAATGGGCTGGCCGGATTTTTCCGGATGCGCCAGCCGGATGCGCGCCGCGCGCTCCTGCAAACTTGTGGCGTATGCGGTTGTGGCAGGGCTTTTGTTGCTTGGCCCGGCGTAGAGCAGGGGCTTGCCGTTGTCGGTATAGGTGGCGGTGTCTGCACTCACGGGGCGGCCCCACAAATGGTTGGCGGCTGCAAAGGGCTGGCCCAGCAACGTGCTGTACTGCCTGCCCTTGGCGGTAATGATACTGCCTTCGGCCTGAAAGGGAAACAGCGCCTTGCCCGCCAGGGTGAGCGCGCCGGTATAGACGCAGGTAAGGGCCGTCATGATGCACAGAAAAACCAGAGAGCGGCGCAACAATATTGTTATGGACATAATGTTTCTCCTCAGGCCAGCCCAAGGCCGACCAGGCAGAGGTCAATAAGTTTTATGGCGGCAAAGGGGGCCGCAAGTCCGCCAAGGCCATAAATAAAGAGGTTGCGGCGCAACAGCAGCTCGGAGCTTTCCTCCCGGTAGGGCACGCCGCGCAAAGCCAGAGGAATGAGAGCCACAATGATGAGGGCATTGTATATGGTGGCCGCCAGTATGGCGCTTTGCGGGCTGTGCAGGCCCATGATGTTGAGTGCGGCAAGGCCGGGATACAGCCCCATGAACAGGGCCGGGATGATGGCAAAGTATTTTGCCGCATCGTTGGCAAGGGAAAATGTTGTGAGGCTGCCGCGCGTCATAAGCAGTTGCTTGCCGATGCGCACGATATCCAGCAGCTTGGTGGGCGAAGAATCCAGATCAACCATGTTGCCCGCTTCCTTGGCGGCCTGCGTGCCCGTGTTCATGGCAACCGCCACATCCGCCTGCGCCAGAGCCGGGGCATCGTTGGTGCCGTCGCCCGTCATGGCTACCAGATGTCCCTTGGCCTGATAGTCCCTGATAAGGTTCAGCTTGGTCTCCGGCGTGGCTTCGGCCAGAAAGTCATCCACACCGGCCTCGGCGGCAATGGCGGCGGCAGTGAGCGGATTGTCGCCCGTGATCATGACGGTTTTGATGCCCATGCGGCGCAGCTCGCCGAATTTTTCGCGCACACCGTCCTTGATGACGTCCTTGAGGTGGATCACGCCAAGCACCGCGGCATCGCGGGCAACCACAAGAGGCGTGCCGCCCTGACGGGCAATGCTTTGCACCGCGTCATCGCACTGCGGGCTCAAACGCCCGCCAAGCTGTTCCGCAAAAGCTCGCACCGCATCTGCCGCGCCTTTGCGGATGGACGAACCCCGCGCGTCAACACCGCTCATGCGGGTATGCGCGGAAAAGGGAACAAAAGTCGTGTCTGACTCAGAATGCGCTGCGCCATTCTGCGGAAACAGGCTGTTTGCCAGTTGCACAATACTGCGGCCCTCGGGGGTTTCGTCCGCAAGCGAGGCAAGGCGGGCGGCCTCCGCCAGCTCCTGCTCGGCGTGTCCGTCCACAGGTATAAAGCTGACGGCCAGCCGGTTGCCAAGGGTTATGGTGCCTGTCTTGTCGAGCAGGAGCACGTCCACATCGCCAGCCGCCTCAATGGCGCGTCCACTCATGGCAAGCACGTTGGCCTGATTGAGGCGGCTCATGCCCGCAATGCCTATGGACGAAAGCAACGCGCCGATGGTGGTTGGGGCCAGGCAGACAAAGAGTGCCACCAGCGAGGTGACGTCCGCCGGGTTTGTCGCATGGTTCTGATCCGCCGCAAAGCGGGCAAAGCACCACAGGGTGCCCGTGACCAGCAGAAAAATGACCGTAAGCGCCACCAGCAGGATATTCAGGGCTATTTCGTTGGGGGTTTTCTGGCGGGCGGCCCCTTCGACCATGGCTATCATTTTGTCCAGAAAACTGCGGCCAACCTCGCTGGTAACGCGCAGCACCAGCCAGTCGGAAAGCACAGTGGTGCCGCCGGTGACGGCGCTGCGGTCGCCGCCGCTCTCCCGTATGACCGGGGCGGATTCGCCCGTGATGGCGCTTTCGTCCACAGAGGCTGCCCCTTCGGCCACATCGCCGTCGGCAGGGATCATCTCGCCTGCCAGCACAAGCACGTGGTCGCCGGGTTTCAGCTCGGTGGAGGAGGTCATCACAAAGGCCTCGTGCTGCGCAGGGTCCGGCAGCTTGCGGGCGTCAACGTTCTTGCGTGATTTGCGCAGGCTGTCGGCCTGCGCCTTGCCCCGGCCTTCGGCGATGGCTTCCGCAAAGTTGGCAAAGAGCACCGTGAACCAGAGTATGGCGGCGATTGCGCAGGCAAAGGCGCCCTGGCCTGCGGCGGCGGGCATGAATCCCCATGCTCCTGCCAGTGCAAGGCCAGTAGTCATGATGGCGGAAAGATATACGGTGAACATGACAAAATTGCGCGCCTGAATGTGCGGGGCCAGCTTGATGAACGAGTCGCCAAGGGCCCTTTGGAGCATCCGGCTGTTGCGCGGGGCATGTGCAGTTTTGGCTGACATGGCTGTATCCTTTATTATTGAGCGCCAGTTAGCGCGTCATTTGCAGGTGTTCGGCCACGGGGCCAAGAGCCAGAGCGGGGAAGAAGCTCAGCGCGCCCACCAGCAGCACCACAAATATGAGCAGAAAAACAAACATGCCGTTGCTGGTGGAGAGCGTGCCGGAGCTTGCGGCCACGGTCTTTTTGCCCGCCATGCTCTCAGCGGCGGCAAGGATGGCTGCCACGGGCACAAAGCGCCCGGCAAGCATGAGCGCGCTCAGGAGCACGTTCAGGAATGGAGTGTTGGCGTTCAGCCCGGCAAAGGCGGAACCGTTGTTGGCCCCGGCAGAGGTGGCGGCATAGAGCAGCTCACTGAAGCCGTGGGGCAGGGCGTTGTTCAGGCTGTCCACAACCTGTGGAACAAGGCACATCAGGCCTGCCCCGATCAGGATTGCTACCGGCGTGGTCAGGCAGACCACAACGGCCATCTTCATTTCAAAGGGTTCCACCTTTTTGCCCAGATATTCTGGGGTGCGGCCCACCATCAGCCCAGCCATGAAGACGGTCAGCAGCACAAATGCCAGCATGCCGTACAGGCCGCTGCCAACACCGCCAAAAACAACTTCGCCAAGCTGCATGAGCACCATGGGAACCAGCCCGCCCAGCGGCGTGAGGCTGTCGTGCATGGCATTGACTGAACCGTTGGAAACGGCAGTTGTGGCCGCGGCCCAGATGGCGCTGCCTGTTATGCCGAAGCGCGCTTCCTTGCCTTCCATGTTGCCCCCGGCCTGAGCCAGCAGGCCGCTGCGGGCGGCAAGATCAACCTGCCCGCTCTGGGCCAGTTGCGGGGTGGCGCTCTGCTCGGCCCAGGCGGTGAAGCCAATGGCTGCGGTCAGCAGCAGGGTCATGGCGATAAATATGACTACGCCCTGGCGCATGTCCCTGATCTGTCTGCCAAAGGTGAAGCACAGCCCTGCGGGGATGAGCAGAAGGGCCAGCATTTCCAGCATATTTGCAAGGGGTGTGGGGTTTTCGTGCGGGTGGGCGGAATTGACGCCGTTGTAGCCGCCGCCATTGGTGCCAAGCTGCTTGGGCGCAACCTGCGAGGCCTGCGGCCCCATGGGAACCATTTGTTCCGTAACGGTCGCCCCGTCTTCGGTTGTAAGCGGCTCAAGCAGGGCAACAGTTTTGTAGGGTGAAAAATTCTGCGGCACGCCCTGCCAGATGAGCAGCAGCGAAAGCGCCAGAGAGAGAGGCACAAGAATGTACAGGGTGGCGCGGGTTGCGTCCGCCCAGAAGTTGCCAAGACCTGAAACGGCTGGCGTGGCGGGAGTATCTGGCCCGCCGGATGTTTCTGCTTTTCGCGCGCGCAGTCCCCGGATTAAGGCGAACAGCACTGCAATGCCCACAGCGGCGGAAACAAAGTTCTGCACCGTAAGCCCTGCCATCTGGGCCAGATAGCCCATGGCGCTTTCGCCCGAATAGGCCTGCCAGTTGGTATTGGTGACAAAACTCACCGCCGTGTTCAGAGCCAGATCCCAGCTTGTACCCGCGATGCCCTGCGGATTCAGGGGCAGGCTGCCCTGTGCCATAAGCAGCAGCATAAGTGCCGCAATGCTCACGGCACTGAAAGCAAGCACGCAGCCGAGGTAACGCTTCCAGCCCATCTGTTCCGCCGGGTTGATGCCCATGACGCGGTACAGGCCGCGCTCGCATGGGGCCAGCACCTTTTGCAGCCAGAACGGTTCGCCGTCCATGACCTTGCCCATGTAAATGCCCAGCGGCCACGCCAGTAAGGCGAGCAGTATGATGTACAGCAGGCATTGCCCGATCATGTTTTCCATAACGTCCTCCTGTGGGGATTGAACCTTGCCCACGGGAACACGGTATGAAAAAGCGCATAAAATGGGTGTTAAACTTGGGGCGGGAGTATAAAATTTGTATTAAGGCCGATGGTTGTTTTCGTTGTCAGCATGCTTGACATTGTTCAATTAGTGTTGAATGGTTGTCCAATGGAAACAAAAAAAGCTACCCAGGTGTTTGAAGCCCTTACGTCCGAGGCGCGCCTCTGCATTTTTCGCCTGCTGGTCAAGCATGCCCCTGACGGTCTGGTGGCGGGGGAGCTTTCCCGCCTGGCGGATATCCCCAAGACCAACCTTTCTTTTCATCTGAAAACCCTTGTCCACAGCGGGCTTGCCAGTATGGAGCGCGAGGGGCGCAACACACGCTACCGGGCAAACATCCCCTTGATGCTTGAAACAATATCCTATCTGACCGCCGAGTGCTGCTCTGGCCATCCCGAACAGTGCAGGGCGTATCGCCGTGAGAGTGGTGTAAATGCGGTGTTTCTGCCCGACTGTTGCGGGGACAATGCCCCTGATCCAGAGGGCAGCTTTGAGTGACCCTGGAAAATGTACCCCTAAATGAGGGGGCGGGATGAATGCAACCCCAGTGCTGCGGGCGACGTTTTGAACCTCTTCTTTGAATCCCATCCCCGAGGTAGCCATGAACATCCTCTTTTTATGCACGGGCAATTCCTGCCGTTCGATTATTGCCGAGGCTCTTTTCCGGTCTATGGCTCCGGTTGGGGTTACAGCGCAGAGCGCGGGCAGCAAACCTGCGGGCTATGTGCACCCCCGCGCTCTTGAGGCTCTGACCGAGGCCGGAATTTCTGCCCAAGGCCTTGCAAGCAAGTCATGGGATGATTTGCCGGAAAAGCCCTCGGTGGTCATAACCCTGTGCGCCGATGCGGCGGGTGAAGCCTGCCCGGTGTATTTTGGATTTGTAGTGCGCAGCCACTGGGGCATGCCCGATCCAGCCAAGGTGCAGGGCGATGAAGCCACAATCAAGGCCGCCTTTGCCGAAACGCTGGAGGTTCTGCGCAGGCGCGTAACAGCCCTGGCGCAGAAGCTCGAGGCCAACCCAGCAATGGATGCAGGCACCTTGCAGAGCACTCTTGACGGCATAGCCGCGCACTAAGGGGCAGAAATTATGAGTCAGTCAACTTTGCAGCGACTTTCATTTCTCGACAGGTTCCTGACCCTGTGGATTTTTCTCGCCATGTTTGCTGGCGTGGGGCTTGGTTGGGCTGCACCGGGTGTAAAGAACGTCATCAACTTTTTTCAGGTAGGCACCACCAACATTCCCATTGCCATCGGTCTTATCCTGATGATGTATCCGCCGCTGGCAAAAGTGAAATACGAGCAGCTTGGCCGGGTGTTTCGCGATAAAAAGGTTTTGCTGCTTTCGCTGGTGCAAAACTGGGTGATCGGCCCGATTCTTATGTTCTTGCTGGCGATAGCCTTTCTTTCCGGCAACAACAGCTACATGGTGGGACTCATACTGATCGGCCTGGCCCGGTGCATTGCCATGGTCATCGTGTGGAATGACCTTGCCGGGGGCGACAGGGAATATTGCGCGGGGCTTGTGGCCTTTAACGCCATATTTCAGGTGCTGTTTTTTTCCGTCTACGCCTATGTGTTCATCACCGTGCTGCCCGGCTGGCTTGGCCTTTCGGGCGCGGTAGTGGATGTGAGAATGGGGCAGATTGCCGAAAGCGTGTTTATTTACCTCGGCATCCCCTTTATCGGGGGCGTTGTTTCCCGCTTCTACGGACTCAAGGTCAAGGGGCTGGACTGGTACGAGAATGTTTTTATTCCCCGCATCAGCCCCTGGACGTTGCGGGCGCTGCTGTTCACCATTGTTGTGATGTTCTCTCTCAAGGGCGAGTACATTGTGCAGCTGCCCATGGATGTGGTGAAGGTTGCCGTCCCCCTGCTGATTTACTTTCTCGTGATGTTCCTGCTTTCATTCTATCTTTCATGGAGGGCAGGAGCCAACTACGAGCAGTCGGCTACGCTGTCGTTTACCGCCGCATCCAACAACTTTGAGCTTGCCATTGCCGTGGCCATCGCCGTTTTCGGCCTCAATTCCGGCGAGGCCTTTGTGGCGGTTATTGGCCCCTTGGTGGAAGTTCCGGTGCTCATCGCCCTTGTGAATGTGGCTCTGTATATTCGCCGCAAGTATTTTGTCGGGCGGGAAACGGTCTGATCGGCCTTGCCCGGGAATTTTTGCTGATCTGGCTGTAAACATGCCCGTAATTGAAGAAGGCCGCCCAAAAGGCGGCCTTCTTCGTGTTCAGTAAGTATTGCTAGTCATCGCATGATGCGTTCAGGCAGATTGAAAATAATGGTCAGCCCCTTGGGGAGAGGTTCAGGGGGCGGGAGCCGCACGCCGCTTCTCTGGGTTCGCACGATGGCGTTCTGGGCGGAGTTGTCAAAATACTTGTTTCCAGAGCTTTTTATGAGCTTGTATGCTACAATTTCTCCGTCTGGCGAGACATTCACATCTATTGTGCAAGACATGTGTTCATCCTTTGGTGATGAAAATGCCCAATACTGACGCACAGTCTCCATAAAACTGTGCATGTAATTTTCCATTGGTGACATCTTTCTGGTAGCTACAATAGAAGTTATATCTTTTTGCATCGGTGCTGAATGTGGAGTTGAATTCCTTGCACAGGAACATATGAGCAGTAGAGTTAACGCAGTAATAAATAATAGTCTGTTGTCATTGTGTGTACGCATTGAGATTTTTCCATAAACCAGGGTTACGAAGACATTATTTACAATAAAACACACACATCGTTCTTTATCAGCCTACGCCTTACGCTTGTTTTTTAATAGCCCTCAGCGGCGCCCACGCATGTTGGGAGTTTTATACATCCTCCTAGTTTTCCAGAAGAATAGTCCCTGCCACAGGTCGCAGGCAGGCATGCATATGCGCGCAATAAAATACTTAGTTAGTAGGTATTAAATGATATATGTCCATTTTTATTGACATAAATAGTGCAGTTGAAAATTAGCTGTGATAGTAAGCAAATAATACCATCTTACTATGATATCAGCCCGCGATGGCAGTGGCTGCGCGTAGTAGGGAAACCTTTTTATGGCACACTGCTGCATACTTAAATTTGGGGTTAATTGCATGAAAAAATTGCTTATTCTTGGTGCTGGCGCTGGCGGAACCATGATCGCCACGAAAATGAGAAAGCTCTTGAGTGAAAGAGAATGGGAAATAACGCTGATTGACCGGGATCCCGTCCATCACTATCAGCCCGGTTGGTTGCTGGTTCCATTTGGTGTCGATACCCCGCAGGGATGCGTGCGGCCCAAGAAGGACTTTATCAGCCGTGGCGTCAATTTCGTGCTTGATACGATCACGGCTGTTGATCCTATTCAGCGCAAGGTTGAATGCAAAAACAGCTCGCACACTTACGACTGGATTGTTGTTGCCTCTGGCGCAAGAATTGCTCCTGACGAAGTGCCCGGCCTTCTGGACGACTGGGGCGGCAAGATCCACAATTTCTACACCCATGACGGCGCAGCGGCACTTGGCGACAAGCTGAAGCACTTCAAGAAGGGCCGTCTTGTTCTCCACATTTGCGAAACTCCTATCAAGTGCCCGGTCGCGCCCCTGGAATTTGTGTACATGGCCGACTGGTACCTGCAAAAAATGGGCGTGCGCAAAGATGTGGAGATTGAGCTTGTCACGCCGCTTACGGGTGCCTTCACCAAGCCTGTGGCAAACAACATTCTTGGCGCGCTGTGCGAGCAGAAGGGCATCAAGGTCACAACCAACTGGACTGTGGACAGCGTTGAAGCCGACCGCGCCGTGATCTCTTCTGTGACGGGCGATGAAATCCCCTACGACCTGCTGGTGAGCATTCCCCCGAACCTTGGGCAGGAATTCCTTATCGAATCTGAAGTTTCCGACGTGACCGGCTTCATCGATACGGACAAGGAACTGCTGAAGTCCAAGAAGTTCGAGAACATGTACATCATCGGCGACGCAACAAACGTCCCCGCGTCAAAAGCCGGGTCTGTGGCCCACTTTGAAGCGGACGTGATCGCCCAGAACCTGATGGCCGACATTGAAGGAACCGACAACTATTACAGGTTTGACGGCCACACCAACTGCTTTATCGTCACAGGTTTTGAAAAGGCCTCGCTCATCGACTTCAGCTACGCTGTGGAACCCCTGCCGGGTATGTTCCCGCTGCCTGGCGTTGGCCCCTTTGAGCTGCTGGGCGAAAGCCACATCAACTACTGGGGTAAGCTCATGTTCAAGTGGGTGTACTACAACCTCATGCTGAAAGGCCATGAACTCCCGTTTGAACCCAATATGTATCTTGCAGGGAAAGATACCTCCTTGCTGAGAAGCAAGTAGACCGGAGGGATCATATGACACCTGAAGATAAAATTCTTGAGCGGCTGGAAGCCATTGAAGGCAGGCTCAGCGACCTTCAAGCGAGCAAGGAAAGCAGCAGCATGCTGCTGAGCGAGCTGACGCCCATTGGAAACCATGCCTTCCGCCTGATTGTTGAAGAGATGGAAACCCTCAACGGCAGGGTTACGCTTGACGATATTCTGGATCTGGGCCGAAAGGGCTTGCTGACTGTTCCCCGGCTTACGTGGCTGCTCGACCAGCTCGAGAACGCCACCGATCTGTGGAAGATTCTGCACCCTGCGTTTGCGCCGACCTTTCCGCACATCATTGAAAAAATGGGCGAGTGGGAAAAGGATGGCGTGTTTGAAAAGATGTCTGCGCTTAAAAACGCCGGTGGCAACCTGCTTGGCTCCATGAGCCCGGAAGACATTGCCAAAACAGGCGAGGGCCTGGCCTTTTTGATCAGCCAGTTGCAGCGCCTTGCCGACCCCGACCTGCAAGCCAAGATCACGAACCTGATCGGCATGCTGGGCGAGATCGACACTGCCAACGTGAAGCCCACGGGCGTTTTTGGCCTTATTGGGGCGCTTGGCAGTGCGGAAGGCAAACAGACCCTGGGCCTGCTTGCCGAACTGATAAAAGTGGCAGGCAAGTTCACGGCGCAGAGCGCGTCCAAATAACCGAGAGGTTATCTGAACGGGTTCCCCGGAACCACCCGTTTATAAATGTAAAGTCCGCCGAAGTTGTGCAACTTCGGCGGGCTTTTGCGTGAAGAGTTCTTGGTGATCGGTGCCAGCTAAATTCTGAAGTCAATTTTTATTCAAAAAGCAGTTTCACACGCATTCCGTTTGATTCTGGTGGAGATTGTGAAAACTGATGGCTACAGGGTCGTTCCTGAATCGCGCTTCTGTTCTTTTTCTTTGAACTGGGCGGCTTCTTCTGGTGTTGCGAGTCGTATATACTTCAAGTCTGGTTTTACTTTATCAAATATCGGCTTGGTAACTTCTGAAAGCTGAGGGCGACCTGCCCAAAAACCGATGCCTATTCCACCTTCAATATAATAAATCTGACCCGGTTGAACATCCAGCGTGACGGACGATCTTGCTTCTGTTTCAGCCGAATATGTATGCTTTCCAGGGGCTGCGCGGTATGCGAAATAAGAGCCAGCCTTCAGGAGGCCGATGTTGTTAGTGTCTTCAGTTATGAAATAGCTCATTCCACCACCGGTAAATGCCCACTCGCGAAAGAAGACAATAGCGGCGTTTTGTTCATCTGCTTGTATTTGTGGAGGCGACTTCTCCTCCACATAATCACCACGAAGCGGCATCTTTGCGCAACCTACAGAAAAGAGGAACAGTAACGCCACGATACTGAACGAAAGCAGCTTATTCATAATTCCCTCCAATTTTATACTGGTTTATCAGTCTGCGAATATCGCCTCAACCCAGTTTTTGGATAGGAGGAAGTGAAACCATTGGCGCAAGAAGGGATATTCTCCATTCCAATTAATATAGCGACACTGATAGGCATGCTGGACGAGGGTGAAACGCCAAGGTGATAGGTATTGGTGGGGTGGTGCAAAGTGCCAAGGGCGACAGGTTTTTGGGGCTTTTGTCGAACCAATAAATGCAACAGGGACGCTCTCGGAGCATAATTCGTCTCAAAAAAGTAGCCCCGTTCCTTGTCTCGATGCCACCTGCCACTTGAAAGTCACAGCATGCGCCAACTGGTAGGGGATTTATAACAATCTGAATAGATGGATAAAAAGGCATAGCTGACAGCGGCTGTGCAACCTGCTATTCTCGCTCCAAGAAAAATTATGCGTAATCATCTGACTCGCCAACAACTCGAAGGCCTGACCCTGTGCTGGGAACAGTGGGAGGCCGAGGCCGCAACCCGAACGCAAAAAACCATGCGTGCGCGTCTGCACCTGATTTTTCTGCTTATGCGCTACGGCGGCTTGCGGCTGGGCGAAGTGCTGGCGCTGGAACCTCGTTCCTCCATTGACACCGTCACGGGCATGCTGCGCGTTTCTGGCTCCAACGCGCGCGAAATTCTGCTGCCTGTGAGCGCCATGCGCAATATCCGGCGTATTCTTGGTCTGCCGCAGGCGGCCGGGCCTGATTTTTTGCAGTTTGACCAGAGCTTTCTGCGCAAGAAATTTTACGCAGTGGGCAGCCTGATGGATCTGCCGTCTGCCTGCGTGGGGCCGCGCGCCATACGTTATTCACGAGGGCTTGAGCTGCTGGAACTGCATGTGCCCATGCCGTTGGTACTCAAATTCCTCGGGCAACAGGATGCTGACCAACTGCTGGCCTTTCTGAACTTTTCTGACGGCGAGGCGCGCAAGCTGCTCACCTCGCAGGCTCAGGGAAAAGACGCCTCGGCAAGCGCCTGCCACGGCGGCGAGGCCGATGACGGAACCAATCTTTTTTGGGGCATTGTTACCCGCATATTTACCGGCATGCGCAAGGTATATGTGGAGATAACCACTTTTTCAGATTTCAGGCTTGCGGCGGCCTGCACGCCGGAAGAAGCCACCCTGCACGAAGTGCACGAAAATCAGGTGCTGAGCGTGCGGGTAGACCCGGAGCGCATAGTCCTGAGCCCTGAAAAATCGTCCATGAGCCTTGCCAACTGCGTCAAGGGCGTGGTGGACAGTCTGCACTCGGACATGGTGGAAACCTTTGTCTGCGTTGGTTTGCCAGACGGCACAACCCTGCGGGCAACGGTAGACACATGCACGCTGGACACCATGCATCTGCGTGACGGCAAAAAGGTGTATGCCCATTTTGCCTCCAGCGCCGTTCGGCTGGTGGCCGAGTAGTTTTTGTTTCTGATATCGGCTGCGGTCCGCATGAAGCCGGTTTGGTGCTGCCCTGATTTGCGCCTCCTTTGGCAATCTTTTATGTCCCGCTTTTTCATGATAGCGTGATTAATGTCGCGCTGAACAGAGTTGGTCTTTTAAGATTACCTCTTCAAAAGGAGTCTGATCCATGTTCCGTTTATCCCGTTTTCTGCTCCTGGCCTGCGCTGCGGGCTACATGGCCTGCGCCGCGCCGGTTCTGGCCGCCGATACTCTCATGATGGCAACCACCACCAGCACGCAGGATTCCGGCCTGCTCGAATATCTGGAGCCTGTTTTCAAGCAGGAAACCGGCATTGAGCTTAAGTGGGTAGCCGTGGGCACAGGCAAAGCCCTTGAAATAGCCAAAAATTGCGATGCTGATGTGCTGCTGGTGCATGCGCCTTCGGCTGAGCTTGAATTCGTCAAGGCCGGGCATGGCGTGGACCGCCGTCAGGTCATGTACAATGACTTTGTGATCGTTGGCCCTGTGGCCGACCCCGCTGGCGTGAAAGGGCAGACCACTGCCGAGGCGCTCAAGCGTATTCTGGATACCAAATCGGGCTTTGTGAGCCGTGGCGACCAGTCCGGCACGCACAAGGCGGAGCAGAAGTTGTGGCAGCAGAGCAACATTGTGCCCGACAAGGATCCCAAGTATTTTTCTGCGGGGCAGGGCATGATCTCTACCCTGAACATGGCTGCCGAAAAGCAGGCCTATGCCCTCACCGACCGCGGAACCTGGATCACCTTTGCCGACAAGATGGGCGACAAAAACCCGCTGGCTATCGTGGTTGAAGGCGACAAGGCCCTGTTCAACCAGTACAGCGTCATCACGGTCAATCCCGCCCAGTGCCCCAAGGTCAAGACCGATCTGGCCAAGAAGTTTGAAGACTGGTGGGTTGCCCCGGCCACCCAGCAAAAGATTGCCGGGTACATGCTCAAGGGGAAACAGCTTTTCTTCCCCAATGCCAACAAGTAGCGCACCCCGGTAGCGCAGGCATGTAATGCGCATTCGCCCGGGGCCGGTGGTGTGCCCCGGCTTCGGGCGAATGCTTTTCTGACCAGCAACGAGCGGCAGCAATGGATTATCTTATCAACGGCTTCAGCAGTGCCTTGTATCTGCTCACGCACATGGATGCGGCCACGCTTTCGGCCATTTATGCAACCATTGCGTCTACCTGCTATGCCATGGCGGCAGCCTTGCTGCTGGGGGTGCCGCTGGGTTTTCTGCTTGGGCATTGCTCCTTTCCCGGTAAAAGGGCGTTGCGGCTGATTTCAGATACCTTGCTGGCCTTTCCCACAGTGCTGATCGGCCTGCTGGTCTACGCCTTTATTACCGCGCGCGGCCCACTCGGCGAATACGGTCTGCTGTTTACCCTGCCGGGCATGGCCATAGGGCAGGCGGTGCTGGCCTTGCCCATAGTGGTTTCGTGGACAGCGCAGGCGCTTGAAGACCTTGATCCCCGTTGCCGCGAAACCCTGCTTACACTGGGGGCCAACAGCAGGCAGCTTGCCATGTACGCGCTGTGGGAGTGCCGTTACGCCGTGGGCATGGTGTGCGTTACGGCCTTTGGCCGCGTGATTACAGAAGTGGGCGTGGCCATGATGCTTGGGGGCAACATTCGTTACGCCACCCGCACCATGACAACGGCCATTGCCCTTGAAACCAGCAAGGGCGATTTTGCCCAGGGTATTGCCCTTGGCCTTGTGCTGTTGCTCATGGCCTTTGTGGTCAATCTGGCGCTTGCATTTTTCCGGCGCAGGGGGCGGGCATGAGCGGCAAGTTGTATGAAGCCCACAATCTTGTGCAGCGCTATAATGGGCGCGAAGCGCTCAATGTGCAGCACCTTGCTATTGAAGAGGGTGAGGCCGTATTCCTCACCGGCCCCAATGGCTGCGGCAAATCAACCTTGTTGCGGCTGCTGGCCTTTCTGGAGCGCCCGGCTGCTGGCGAGCTGCGCTATGCCGGTGGTGCAGAGGGACGCAAGGAGGCAACCCTGCTTTTGCAGGATCCCTATCTGCTGCACATGAGCGTTTTCAATAACGTGGTGCTTGGGTTGAAAATCCGCCACCAAGGGGCAGATCTGCGGCAGACATTTGAATGCTGCATGCAGGCCGCAGGTTTTGACGATCCCTGGAATTTTGCGGATCGAGGCCCGCGCGAACTCTCTGGTGGTGAACGCCAGCGGGTTGCCCTGGCATCGCGCCTGGCCCTGCGGCCGAGGGTGCTGCTGCTTGACGAGCCAACAGCCAATGTGGATGCCGCAAGCGCATGGGCTATTGCCCTGGCCGCAAGGAACAGCACGGCAGAAGGCATGACTGTTGTCTGCGCCACACACGATCCTGCCTTGCTGCGTGCCATTGATGCCCGTGAAATCAAGCTTGGCACTGCGTGGGACATGGACGCCCGCATTTCGTCATTATAGATCCTGCCTGCATTATCCTGGTTTCCGCTTACAGCAAATTCTCCTTTTCCTCCCTATTGCACAAAAACTCCCTTTTCCTCCCCAACTTTTCCCCTAACAGGAGAAAAGCGAGACATTTTTTTTACCCGCTTGCACTTTTTTTTCTCACAATGGTATCGAAGGATAAACACAAACGGGCGTATATGCGCCTTGTTTAAGGAGGCTCCATGTTCCGTTTTTTGCGCGTCAATATGGCAACCAAGACCTGTGTTTTTGAAGAAATCCCTCAAGAATACGCTGGCCTTGGCGGCCGTGCGTTGACTTCTACCATCGTTGCGCGTGAGGTGCCGCCCACCTGTACGCCCATTGGCCCCCACAACAAGCTTGTTTTTGCTCCCGGTCTGCTGGGCGCCACCAACAGCCCCAACGCCAACCGTATTTCCGTGGGCTGCAAAAGCCCGCTGACCGAAGGCATCAAGGAATCCAACGCGGGCGGCCAGCCCGGCGGTCACCTGGCCCGTTTGGGCATTCTGGCTGTTATTGTGGAAGACATGGCCAAGGAAGGCGAGTGGTGGCAGCTTGAAGTGAGTAAAGACCACGCCAAGCTGATTCCCGCCGAAGTGGCCGGAATGAACAACTTTGATGCTGTTGCCAAGCTGGTGGAAAAGTACGGTAAGGATTGCAGCTACATCACCATTGGCCGTGCGGGCGAATTCAAGCTCACCGCGGCTTCCATCGCCTGCACCGACCGCGAACTGCGCCCCATGCGCCATGCCGGGCGCGGTGGCGTCGGCGCGGTAATGGGTTCCAAGGGCCTCAAGGCCATCATTGTGAATCCCGAAGGCGGCAAGAGCCAGCCTCTGACTGATGAAAAGGCTTTTCGCGAGGCTTCCAAGCGCTTCGCCACGGCGCTTTCCGAACACCCCATCACCAGCAAGGGGCTTGCCGAATACGGCACCGCCGTGCTCGTCAACATTCTGCACGAGGCGGGCGGCCTGCCCACCGCAAACTTTACTGTTGGCCAGTTTGACAAGCATGAGGCTGTTTCGGGCGAGCTTTTGAACCAGCTCACCAAGGAGCGCGGCGGCGAGGGCAAGGTAGCCCACGGCTGCATGAGCGGCTGCATGATCCGTTGCAGCGGCATTTTGCCCGACAAAAAGGGCAAGTTCCAGAGCAAGTGGCCCGAATACGAAACCCTGTGGTGCTTCGGCCCCCACTCCGGCATTGGTGACCTTGATGCCATCTCCAAGTACGACTACATGTGCGATGATATCGGCGTTGACACCATCGACGTGGGCGTTGCCGTGGGCGTTGCCATGGCTGGCGGAGCTATCCCTTACGGGGATACCAAGGCTGTGCTTGATGTCATGAACGGCATCAGCGATGGCTCTCCGCTTGGCCGTATTGTTGGTTGCGGCGCGGCCACCACGGGCCGGGTGTTTGGCGTGCGGCGCGTGCCCACGGTCAAGGGCCAGAGCCTGCCTGCATATGATCCCCGTGCGGTCAAGGGCCAGGGCGTCACCTACGCCACCTCGCCCATGGGCGCAGACCACACCGCCGGTTACGCGGTTACGGCCAACATCCTTAACAGCGGCGGCACGGTTGACCCCCTCAAGAAGGATGGGCAGATCGAGCTTTCACGCAATCTCCAGGTGGCTACCGCCTCTGTGGATTCCGTGGGCCTGTGTCTGTTCACGGCCTTTGCCATCCTTGACGTGCCGGACGCCCTGCCCGCCGTTGTGGACATGCTCAATGCCAAGTTTGGCTGGAAGCTCACTGGCGACGACGTTGTAACGTTGGGCCAGCGCGTTCTTTCCACGGAAATCGACTTCAACCGCCGTGCTGGCATTACCCAGGCTGCGGACGTACTGCCCGATTTCTTCACTGACGAAAAGCTGCCTCCGCATAACACCACTTTCGATATCACCCACGAAGAACTCAAGACGGTCTTCAACTGGATTGAGGAAAAGAAGTAGGGTTGCCCTTATTGGTCTCCGCTCCGGCTGGTTCGGAGCGGGGCCAGAGATTTTGTTTTACGGCGGCGCCATGGCGTGCGCCCCGGCTGGCTTGACTGTTTTCGGACAGGGCGGGCATAACTGGACAAGACCTCACGAGGTCAAGGAGCGTCCATGAAACTGACCGTTAAGCTGAGCACCACCCTGCGTGACTATGTGCCGGGCTATGTGCCGGAAACAGGCCTGCAGGTGGAAATGCCGGAAGGAAGCACTGTGGCCCAGTTGGCGCAACATCTGGGCTTGCCGCCGCAAGACATAAAAATTGTCATGGTCAACGGACGCCAGCAGAAGGTGAGCGATCTCATGCGCGACGGAGACCGTATTGCCTATTTTCCGGCTGTCGGAGGAGGCTAGGCCCGTTGACCATGACAAAATCTGATCTGCATCAGTTCTTCAGCCCCTATATTCGGGCAAAATACCAGACAAAATTTGCTGGCGACACGCAGGAAACCCTGTTTGTGAGCCTTGAGGGCTTGCGCCTTTGGGCTGCATCCCAGGCTCTGACATTACGCGCGGCCATGATTTACCTGTTGGGGCAGAACATTTGGCCGGAGCGGTTTCGCCGGAATTTCGGGCTGGTCACAGCGGAGGAAATGACGCGGCTGCTGCAAGGCCGTGCGCTTGTGCTGGGTTGCGGCGGTCTGGGGGGGTATGTGGCCGAACTGCTGGCCCGCTCCGGCGTGGGGAGCATCCGGCTGGTGGACAACGATGTGTTTGACGAGAGCAATCTCAACCGCCAGCGGTTCTGCTCCGAGCGTGTGCTGGGGCAGCGCAAGGTCTGCGTAGTGCGCGACGCGCTGGCGGATATTGCCAGCCATGTGGAAACAGAAGCCCTTGAATTAGTGGCCGATGAGGGCAATCTGCCCGATCTTGTGGCGGGTATGGACGTGGCGTTGGACTGCCTGGACAACATCAGCGGTAAAACTGCCCTGGAGCGGGCAGCTCTTGCTGCCGGCGTCGTCTTCATTCACGGTTCCGTACTGCGCGAAGAAGGCTTTTGCTACGCCAACGCAGGCCCGCAGGCGCGGCTTGAGGAGCTTTACCCGCAGGGGCAGAGCAACAGCGAGCTTGAGCATGCAAGGCGCGAAGGCGTTGGGGCGCTGGCCCCGGCTTCGGTTGCCTGCCTTATGGCCAAGCTGGCTCTGCGGGCCATCTTGAGCCGCACCGCCAGCAGCGCCCTGTTCCACCTCGACCTCTCTGTGCCGGAACTGGAGCGTTTTGACTGGGCAGGCAAGGCCTAGCCGTTCATTCCACGCCCTATTTCCCGGCGTATTCCCAGATAATCTGCCCGGTTTTTTCCATGCCGTAACCGCCCAGGCCTTCCACTGTCTGGCGGAAGGCCTCGCTGCGGATAACATCCAGCAGGGCCTGAACCGCATCCCCATCAAAAAAGCGCCGGGGAATGACCAGATCGTATTCCTCAACGCCAATGGGTATGAATGGCAGGCCCAGCGCGTTGGCTGCCGCCCGCACGGCAAGGCCGGCATCCACCCGGCCGGAAAGCACCGCCGCAGCTACGTTCATGTGGGTGTATTCCTCGTCGCGGTAGCCGCTGATACTTGTGGGCGCGATGCCAAGGCAACTCAGGCGGTAATCGAGCAGCACGCGGGTTCCGCTGCCGCGCTGGCGGTTGATGAAGCGCACCCCCGGCTTGGCGAGGTCTTCAATGCTGCTGATGCCAAGGGGGTTGCCGGGCGCGGTCAGAATGCCCTGTTCCCTGTCCACCAGACGCAGCAGCACGGTGGGTTCTTCCAGATTATCTTCAATGGCCTTGCGGTTATATACGCCGCTTGCCGGGTCGAGCAGATGGCTGCCCGCCAGATGGCACTGCCCGCGCTTGAGCGCCATGATGCCGCCCAGCGAACCCACATGGGCCGAGGTGAGGCGGAACTGCGGATGCGCCTTGCGCAGCATGCTGTCCAGCAGGTCAAGTGTGTTGTCGTGACTGCCAATGGCAAGCAGCGCGCCTGCCAGGGCCGTGGCGGGGCGCAGCAGCTCGACAGTAACAGGTTCCCCCGCATTGCAGCCTTCGCTGTCGCGTGGAATGCGGATGATGCCATCGGCCCGGCTGAGGCTGGTTATGGTGCCTGCGCCGCGCGGCAGGGGCACGGCCACAACCGTATCGCCCACGCAGCCCAGTTTGACCCGCAACCGTTCTTCCATGCCGGGGCGCGAGGGCAGGGGATTGCAGGGTACTGCCGTGATCTTTTGCCGCTCGCTCATGGCGCGTTTCTGCCACAGGGCCAGCAGGGGCAGAACAAATTCTTCCATGGATATGCCCGCAGAAACCGGATACCCGGGTACACCCACCACAGGTTTGCCGTTGACCACCGCCAGCACCGTGGGTTTGCCCGGCATGACTGAAATGCCATGCGTCACCACAGTGCCCATCTGCCCGAGCACATGGGCTGTAAAGTCGTGGCTGCCAGCCGAAGACCCGGCATTGAGAATGACCATGTCGGCAGTTGCAATGGCGTTGGCAATGGCGGCCCGTATGGCCTCTGGGTCGTCAGGAACCACAGGCAGGGTGGCGGCTTCGCCCCCGGCCTCCGTAATCATGGCCGAAAAAATCAGTGAATTGAATTCGGGCAGCACACGACCTGCGCGCAGATCTTCATCTCGTGCATCCACCAGCGGAACAATTTCAGACCCGCTGGGGATGATGGAAACGCGGGGGCGGCGGAATACCGGTACTTCAAGCGCACCGCCGGCCGCCAGCGCGCCAAGGTCGTAGGGACCAATGCACGTGCCGGGCGGCAGGATGATCTCTGTAGCCACCATGTCTTCACCCATTTTGCGCACGTGCTGCCAGGGAAAGGCGGCTTTTTCTATAACGGCCCACTGCGATTCGCCCTGATGATCCTTTTCGGTTTCGGTATTGATGTTCTCCATCATCACCACGGCATTGCAGCCCAGAGGCAAGGGGTGACCGGTGTTGATCCAGTGGGCCTGCTCGCCGAGTTTGAGCCGCAAGGGGGTGCGGGCAGAGGCGGTGAAGGTATCCTCCGCATGTACGGCAATGCCGTCCATTGCCGCACCGTGAAAGGCCGGGGATGAACGCAGGGCCGCCACGGGCCTGCTGAGCACGCGGCGCAGGGCCTGCGCCAGAGGGATGCGTTCTTCGCCAAGGGCGAAAGTTTTGGCGTCAAGGCATGAAAACCAGCTGGCGCGGGCTTCTTCCGGGGGCAGCAGGGTCAGATAGGTGTTGCGCTTCAAGATGATTCTCCCAGCAATAAGTGCCAGACGCGTACTGGTCTAGCGAAAAAGTTCCACCATTACGGTATCGCCCGCATCGTAGCCTTCGCGGTTTTCAGGGCAGACCATGAGGCCGTCTGCCGCAGCAATGCCAGAGATAAGGCCCGATGCGCCCATGATGGGTTCCGCCTCGTACAGCGGTTGCAGGGCTTTGTCTGACTGCGCCCGCGTGGGGAGCTGGCTGGGCAGGGGGCGCAGTTTCACGCGCAGATAGTCGCGCCTGCCCTGTGCGGAAGCTACAGAACGTGCAAGCACAGCGGGAACCTGCGGCTGTTTTGCGGAATCGGCATGGCCTTGAAGATGCTCTAGCAAGGGAGCAAGAAATACGCGGGCGCAGACAAGCGCGCTGGTGACGTGACCGGGCAGGCCCACAAGGCAGACTGTGCGCCCGTTGACTACGGCCCTGGCCAGAATAAAGGGTTTGCCGGGGCTGATGGCGACCCCGTGCACTAGCAGCTGGGCCTGGGGAAGAGACTCAAAAATTTCCACGGTGTGGTCGCGCATGCCCGCTGAGGAGCCGCCGGAAACCACCACCACGTCATGTGTTTCTGCGAGCTGGGTCACGGCTGCTTTGAGCTTGGCGGCGTCATCGTTGACAATCCCGGCTCTCATTGGCTGCGCGCCAGCCTCGCGGCAGAGGGCTGCAATGCTGTGGGCGTTGATATCGCGGATTTTGCCCGGCGGTGGGGTCGCGGAACTGGGAACAACCTCGTCGCCCGTAGAGAGTACGGCAACCAGCGGTTTGCGGCGTACCTCCACCTCCACCACTCCAAATGCCGCCAGCAGGCCGATGTCCTGAGGGCGCAGGCGGTGCCCGGCTTGCAGCAGCAAAGACTCTGCGGTTGCGTCATCATCGCGAAAAATAACATTGTCGCCCGGGGCCTGACTGCGGGTAATCTCAATGAGGTTGCCTCCCGCCGGGCGGGAGTATTCAACCATCACCACGCAATCCGCGCCCTGCGGCAGCATGCCCCCGGTGAGAATGCGCGCGGCCTGTCCCTCTTCAAGCTTGATGCCTGGCACCTCGCCCATGCGGCAGTCGGCCACGCATTCCACCAGAGCAGGGTTGCCCTCCTGCGCGCCAAAAACATCGCGGGCGCGGCAGGCAAAACCGTCAACGGTGGAGCGGTCAAATCCCGGCAGGTCTTCTGTTGCCGAAAAGCATTGGGCAAGGCTGCGAACAAGGGCGTCGTCCAACTGGACGCGCTCTTCACCCAATAGGGGAAAGGCCCGAATATGCTCAAGCACCGATTCAACTGATTGCAAGGTCAAAAAAGGCTTCACCCGGCCCTCCGGTTCATGTGCGCGACGGTATGAAATCTATGGTAATATTGGCGCAAACGGGGGTAAAGGGCAATACGATTTGCACAAGGGACGGCAAAAGCCCAAAAGCTGGCTGTGAATGGTCATCAATCATTCCGTGATTGATTGGTGTCTCTTGCCCTTGCTGATGCACGCCCTTGGTACATTTCGCAATAAGTTCTCGCCTGAGGCAGCCTGTTGTTTCCGAGGCATTGATTCCCACCCCAAAAAACAGAAGTCAGCAACGTTGGGGGAGATTTAAAGAAGCCTGTTCAGCCGTAAAACGCAAAGTCCGCCGAAGTTGTGCAACTTCGGCGGACTTTGTCTGAACAGTTCAATATCGTTCATAACAGACTTAATATATTAACAAATAGGCACAATTATGATTTGTGCTCGTGTCTATAAAGATCATGGACACAGGCGCAACAGAGCTGTCTGCGCAATTCGTGTAGGGTTGCGTATATAAGTGCGAGATCGGCAACGCTCGCTAAAGTGAAAATTTGTTTGACGTTATGCTGCTTAAGCAGTATATGCCCAAGCAGTAACTGTGAATTGGGGTAATTATGTCTTACCATCGTTATACGTTCGATAACTACTCTCCCAAGCGCAACCCCTTACGCTCGATCATTGACATCGCCAGCGCGATTAAAGTAGTGGGCGGCCGCCGGGTGGCCGACCTGGGCATTACTTTTGCGCAATGGATTGTTTTAATTCGCATTGGCAGCAAGGTGGGAAGCACTGCTGCCGAGCTATGCCGCGCAATCGAATATGACAGTGGTTCAATGACGCGCATGCTTGACCGGTTGGAGAAAGCCGGTCTGATTTACCGGGAACGCAGTTCTGAAGACCGTAGAGTAGTCAACCTGCATCTGACCAAGGAGGGGCAGGATCTCTATCCCCGGCTGACGCCCGTGGCTATAAGCAATCATAATCAGAGTCTTAAGGGCTTTACCTCCGACGAAGTTGAAACGTTGATGGGCTTCCTTGATCGTATTGTCGCCAATTTAAAAATCGCTGAGTAGCTATATTTTTTTGCCATATTAGCTGCTTAAGCAGTTACTGCCACAGCAATTAACATGTAAGGATAGCCCATGCGCGTCACCTTTCTGCAAGTCACACCGCTTCTTGTCGTTTTGTTATCTGGTTGTGCCAATTGGAGCGGCATCAAGCCGCAAGCCAAGGCCATAGATCCGTCCACTCTGGCCATCGAGCAGAGCATTCGCGATGCTGGCAAGGGGCAGCCGTGGCCTGCTGAGGACTGGTGGGTTGGTTTTCATGATCAACAACTGAACAAACTGGTGGGCGAGGCCTTGCAGGGCAGCCCGGCCTTGCGTTTGGCACAGGCCCGACTGCGCAAGGCCGAAGCCATTGCCGGCATCAGCCGTTCGCTGCTTTTTCCGCAGATGGGTGCCAAAACTTCGGTCTCAGACGAACGCTTCACCAACAACGGGCTTTATCCGGCTCCTTTGGCTGGAGAAATCAAAACCAGAAACAATGCCGAACTGGTCGGTTCCTATACCCTTGACCTGTGGGGCGGTAACGAGGCCGCCTATCGACAGGCGCTGGGCAATGCCAAAGCCGCAGAGGTGGACACCCAGGCCGCCCGGCTGGAGCTGACCAGCGCCATTGCCAAGACCTATGTGGCCCTGGCTGGCGAGTATGATCAGCTGGACATTGACCACGATCTGTTGCGCCAGAAGACTGAAATCCAGCAGCTGGCAGCCAGACTGAATTCAGCCGGAATCGGCAATGACATCGAAAACCGTCAGGCAAAGGCCGCCATCGCCTCAACCAAGGCTGAAATTTCCGCCAGTCAAGAGCGCATTGCCCTGATGAAGCAGACTCTGGCAGTGTTAACCGGCGCTTCGCCTGACCGGGGCGAAAGCATCGCTCGCCCGTCCCTGCGTTTGTCGGCTCCTGTCGGTTTGCCCAGTGAAATGCCTGCCGAGCTTATCGGACGACGGCCTGACGTCGTGGCCCTACGGTGGCGGATCGAGGCGGCGGGGTACAGTATCGACGCCGCCAAGGCGCAATTTTATCCCAATATCAACCTGACCGCCTTCTTGGGTTTTGAGTCCATAGGCCTCGACAAATTTTTCAGGGGTTCCAGCCGCATTTATGGTGCTGGGCCAGCGATCACTTTGCCGATCTTTGATGCCGGTCGTCTGCGCAGTAATCTGGGGCAGGTCACTGCCGAGCAGGACATTCAGGTGGAGCAGTATAATGCCACTGTGCTGGCCGCCCTACAGGATGTGGTGGGGCAGCTGACTTCGTGGAAGGGCAACCAGACGGCCCTGGCTGAACAACGAGTGGCCGTCCAGCATCTCAGCGAGGCTTATCGTCTGGCGATGTTGCGCTATCGCGAAGGTCTCAGCAATTATCTCACCGTGCTTTCGGCCGAGGGCGAACTGATCGACCAGAAGCGCAGGGAAGCGATTTCGCACAATCGTCAGTACACCATCGTCGTTGCCTTGACTCATGCTCTTGGCGGCGGCGTGGTGCCGCAGCAGACCGTCACCAATCCATAAGGAATTTCGCAATGAGTACTCCTACTCCCGTCTCTCCCCAATCGTTGATTCCATCGTCCAGACGCAAATTTCTGCTGAGCGCGGCCGCTGCCAGCTTTGTCGTCTTGGCTTTTGTTTACGGTGCCTATTGGTTCGTTTCGGCTCGCTATGATGTCTCCACCGACGATGCGTATGTGTCGGGCAACGTGATTCAGGTCACGCCGCAGATCACTGGCACAGTGGTTGCCGTGCGTGCCGATGATACCGACTATGTTCAGGCCGGGCAGCCACTTGTCAGCATTGACGATGTTGATACCCGTCTGGCGTTGGATCAGGCCAAGGCTACTTTCTCGCAGACCCTGCGTGAGGTGCGCGCCCTTTATAGCAACGAGGGTGCTTTGGTTGCATCCGTCTCATTACAGGAAACCAATTTGTCCCGTCTGCAAGAGGATTTGGCCCGCCGCCAGAAACTGGCCGGTACCGGTGCTGTTTCGGCGGAAGAACTGAAGCATGCCCGCGATGCCGTACAAACTGCCAATGATCAGTTGAATAACGTTCGCAAGCAATTGGAGGGCAATCGAGTGCTGGTGGACAACACCACACTGGCTGACCACCCGCGCGTCAAGATGGCTGCCGCCCGCCTGCGGGAGGCCTATCTGGCCTGGCGCAGAACGCAGGTTCCCGCCCCGGTTTCGGGGCAGGTGGCTCGGCGTTCTGTGCAGGTGGGGCAGCGCACTGCCCCTGGCACGCCCCTGATGGCGGTGGTGCCGCTGGAGCAACTGTGGGTGGACGCAAATTTTAAAGAAGGCCAGCTGAGCGCCATGCGCATTGGCCAGCCAGCCACCCTGATCGCCGATCTTTACGGCTCCTCGGTGACGTATCACGGCAAGGTGGTGGGATTGTCAGCTGGTACTGGCTCGGCTTTTTCGCTGCTGCCCGCGCAGAACGCCACCGGCAACTGGATCAAGGTAGTTCAGCGTCTGCCTGTTCGTATTGCGCTTGATCCTGCCGAACTGAAGGCACATCCCCTGCGCATCGGCCTGTCGATGGTGGTTGAGGTTACGGTCAAGGACGAAAGCGGCCCGCAGCTGTCAACCGGCAAGCAGGCCGATACTGTGGCCGAAACAGCTGTTTTTGGGGATATGGACCGGGATGTTGACCACCTGATCTCCGAGTTGTCTGTTCAAAACAGCGGGCTGGCTCAGTAGCGTGATGTGGATGGAGGCGATATTATGATCTCCCACCCCCCGTTATCGGGTAATCGACTCGTTCTGGCGACTTTGGCCCTGTCACTGGCCACATTTATGAATGTTTTGGACACTACTATCGCCAATGTTGCCCTGACCACCATCGCTGGCGACCTTGGGGTGAGCGCAAGTCAGGGAACCTGGGTAATTACCTCGTTTGGTGTCGCCAATGCCATTTCAGTGCCGTTAACCGGTTGGTTATTTATGAGGTTCGGGCAGTTACGGCTATTTCTGGCCTCTGTCCTTCTGTTTGTACTGACGTCATTCCTGTGCGGTATTGCGTCTAATCTTGGCATGCTTCTGGCGTTTCGCGCTCTGCAAGGGTTGGTTGCAGGGCCGATGATCCCACTGTCGCAGGCGCTGCTGCTGCAATGCTACCCCAAGTCCAAGGCTGGCATGGCCATCGCCCTTTGGGCCATGACCACGGTCATCGCTCCGGTGATGGGGCCGATGCTGGGGGGCTGGTTGACCGATAATGTTTCCTGGCCGTGGATTTTTTATATCAATGTTCCTGTGGGCTTCGTTTCAGCCTGGTTGACCTGGGTTACGCTGAAAGGGCGAGAAAGCGAAATACGCAGGCTGCCCATTGATAAAATCGGGTTAGCCCTGCTTATTATCTGGGTAGGCGCTGTGCAGATACTGCTGGACAAAGGCAAGGACGAGGATTGGTTCAGTTCCAACTTTATTGTGGGATTGGCTGTGATAGCCTTTGTGGGCTTCGCTTTCTTTCTGATTTGGGAACTGACCGAAAAACACCCCATTGTTGATCTGTCTCTATTTAAAAGCCGCAATTTTACCACGGGCACTCTTGCCATTACCGTCGGCTACGCCGTGTTCTTTGGCAATCTGGTCTTGATTCCCATGTGGCTACAGAGAACAATGGGCTACACCGCAACGTGGGCGGGATTGGTAACAGCACCTGTGGGCATTCTTGCGTTGATTCTGTCGCCTCTTGTCGGCAAAACTATCCATAAGGTCGACCCCAGATTGTACGCTTCTGTCGCCTTTATGGTTTTCGCCGCTTGTGGCTTCTGGCGTTCGACCTTCAGTCCAGACGTTTCACCTTGGAGCATAGCAGGCACGCATGTGCTTCAAGGCCTGGCTATGGCGACCTTCTTTATCCCTCTCACCACGGTGATATTGTCGGGGCTTGAGCCAAATCGCATCCCGGCAGCTTCTGGCCTCTATAACTTCACCCGTATTATGGCTGGCTCATTCGCGGCTTCGCTCTATGGTACTTTGTGGGAAGATGGCGCCATCCGCCATCACGCCTATCTGGCCGAGAGCATTACCCCATATTCGCAACAAACCTCACAGTTTGTCGAACACGCTGCCTCACTACATTTGGCACCGCAGCAGGTCTACGGCATGCTGGACAGAGTGCTGGAGCAGCAGAGCTTCATCATGTCGGCAACTGACCTGTTTTGGTTGTCGGGCGCAATGTTCATCGGCTTATTAGGACTGGTTTGGTTGTCAAGACCGGTCCGGCAGGGGGCCACGGCTCCCACCGATGCGGGCGGCGCTCATTGATATTCCTGCCAAAAAATGAGGGATTATTATGGAATTTAAGACGATCCTGGCCGCCATTGACGGTGGTGAAGAAACCCATAAGTGTTGGATCTGGCCGTATTGCTACTCCACGGAGCAGCCGATGCAATAATTCACCTACTTGCGTGGTGGGTATCTTGCCAACCACCACTTCTGGTATGGCTGCGACCACAGATTTGACCATAGATGCGATCAAGTCTCTGGCAGAGCAAACTGGCCAGGATGTGGTCAAATGGCTGCAAGATAAAAACGTCAGAGCTGACTTCACATCGCAACGAGCTATTCGGTAGAAACTATCGTATCCGAAGCGAAGAGATTGAACTGTGACGCAATAGTCTTGGGCCATCGCCATTGTACTTTCTGGATGAGGCTTCTGGAGCAATCCACTTGCGAAGTTTTGCTTGACGCGGCAACTTGTCCATTAATGATTACAACGTAACCGTGTCTTGATTATTACTGTGGAGGAAGGTCCGTCTGGGCAATGTCGTTCGAGTAGTCCAGCCCGGCGGCGGCATAATGAATTAAGTTGAAGCTCCCCGTGGAGGAGCATGGGGGCAATGCATCTAGGGTGACTTGCTGTTACACCCAAAGTTACCCAAATAAATTTGAGGCTGCCAACGAACCTGGACGGACGTAAAAGAATCGTGTTTTGCCGCAAAACGCAAAGACCGCCGAAGTTGTGCAACTTCGGCGGTCTTTGTCTGAACAGTTCTTGGTGGGCCCACCAGGACTTGAACCTGGGACGGGCCGGTTATGAGCCGGAGGCTCTACCAACTGAGCTATAGGCCCCAAGGAGGGGAAATATAGCTGCAAGGCTGGCTTCGGTCAAGTGCGCGTATTGGGTGGTTTTGGCGTGCAGCCTCGGCACGCCGCCAAACCTGCCCTCTGCTACATGGCGTTGCCCGCTTCCAGCAAGGAAATCTGCTCGTCCATGGCCTTTTTCAGCGGGGCGGGCAGGCCCATGATGTCCACGTTCAAAAAGCCCCGCACAATGGTGGCGGCGGCTTCGTCTTCGTCCAGACCGCGCGCCATGAGGTATTCAATTTCCTCCTGCGCGATCTTGCCCACCGCTGCCTCGTGCGAAAGCTCCACGCCGTCCTGGTTGCTGTCCAGCTCGGGGATGGCGTGCATGCGCCCACCGCCAAGAATCAGCCCCTTGCATTCAAGGTGCCCCTTGGCGGGTGCGGCGGAAGCGCCGATAAAGCCGCGGTTGATGACCGTGCCGCCCGTGGTGACAACGCGCGAGATGATCTCGCCGCGCGTATCGGGGGCCGCAAGGTCAATGCGGTTGCCGCAGTCCACATGGGAGCCGGTGGGGGCCACCACAACGGAATTGAAGCGGGCCACGGCTCCGGATCCAGCCAGGGTCATGGTGGGGTACATTTGCAGGTCGCCCACGGGCTTGAGCAGAATATAGTTGTTCTGGAACTCGCCCCCGGCTTCCACAATCCCGGCGGAACGGGGGCGCACAGTTGTGCTGCTGCCCCAGTTGTGGATCATGGTAAAGGTCAGCTTGCCGCCTTTTTCCACATAATATTCGGTCACGCCCAGATGGGCGGCATCGTTGGCATCGTGCGCAGTGGCGCAGCCGCCAAGAATGTGCAGCTCCGCGCCTTCTTCAACAATCACGATATTGTGGATGCTCTGGCCCGCGCCGTGCCCCTTGATGAACATGCAGGACTGCACTGGCTGGGCAATTTTAACGCCCTTGCGCGCCCGCACAAAGTAGCCGCCGTTGCAGTGCTCCTGCGCCATGCGCGTGAACTCGTCCTTTTCAGGATTCAGCAGCTTCCAGAAATACTGGGGCAGGCCGTCGAACTTTTTCAGCGCTGTGCGGATATCCATGAGGTCGAGGCCTTCATGGCGCGTCTCGCAGTGCACGCCAGCGTGGTTGAGCTGCATGAACGCACCGCTTGCGGTGCTGTCGTTCACATCGATGCCAGCCAGCACCAGACGTTCCTGATCCTCGCGGGGCAGGGCTGCGAGGTTTTCAATGGGCGCGGCGTTTTCGCCGCCGCTGAACTGAAAGCGGGAAAGATTGACAGAACTCATTTAAGGGGCGCCTCCGCAATTTTGCCAAGCATGTCGCCGGTGAGGCAGCGCAGACATTCCTGATAGCCGTGGGTAGCGATGTGATCCAGAATTTCGCGGGGCCGCGCCTCGCAGCACAGCTTGCCCTGATACATGACCTGCCCCCGGTGGGCATTGACGTATTCAAGAATATGACCGGTGTGGGTGATGATAAGACCGCTGGTGGAGCGCACCTTCTCGCGCTGCCGCAGCGTGGCGCAACATCGGTCGGGCGTGCCGTCAAGCAGGTAGCGCACTGTTTTACCCACAAGCGCCATATTCTCAAGGTCAACGCCGGATTCCGGCTCGTCAAAGAGCAGCAGGTCGGGCTTCTGGGCCATGAGTTGCAGCAGTTCGGAGCGCTTGATTTCGCCGCCGGAAAAGCCCGCGTTCACATCACGCTTGAGAAAGTGGTCAAAATGCACCTTGCGGGCCATGTCCTCAATATCCATCTTGCGCCCGCGCCCGCACAGTTCCACCAGCTTGCCCGTGGGCAGGCCGTGGATGGTGGGGGGCCGCTGAAACGACATGCCGATGCCGAGGCGCGCACGTTCGTACATGGGCGCGTGGGTGATGTCTGTGCCCTTGTAGATGATCTGGCCCTGCGTGACCTCATACCCCGCAAAGCCCATGAGGGTCATGAGCAGGGTGGTTTTGCCGGAGCCGTTGGGGCCAAAAAGAATGAATGTTTCGCCAGGGCTAATGTGCAGATCAATGCCCTTAAGCACGGGCGTGCCCTTGACCGAAACATGCAGGTCACGGATTTCAAGCATCTTCTTCTCCGGTTTCGCCCAGATACTCCAGCACATCGTAATGCACGTGATCCAGAATATGGGTCAGCCTGGAAACGCATTCCTCGCCCACGGCGCTGCCAATCAGGCTGACAATAAAGTTCGCGCGTTTGGAATTGACCAGCGCTTCATAACCAGGATCAGCGGAGTACGGAATGGCCCGGATGGAATCGCTGAATTCCTGAAGTTTTTCTTCATCGAGATATTTGATGGGCTGGGGCTCGTTGTCGAGATAGGCTATGCCGTCCCGCAGCTCCAGCATGATCGGTTTGCCACGCAGATAAGCGATGCACACTTCCATGGTAATCCCCTTGGTTTTGTGATGCCGCATAGTGGCAAACTTGCCATCCCCTGTCCAGAGATGCGGCGCATTCAGATGCCTGTCTTTATTGGAGCGTGACGAAGAGCGG
The DNA here is from genome assembly GCF_019422935.1 of Desulfovibrio sp. Taxonomy (NCBI): domain Bacteria; kingdom Pseudomonadati; phylum Thermodesulfobacteriota; class Desulfovibrionia; order Desulfovibrionales; family Desulfovibrionaceae; genus Desulfovibrio; species Desulfovibrio sp. The sequence goes on from NZ_JAHZCJ010000009.1 coordinate 60,873, forward strand.
CGGCGCTGTGCGAGATATGGCGCGCCTTTGCCGGATATGTGGCATATGTCAGATATGGTAAAAAATGCGCAACGCAGATCACGCAACATTGCGCTGCAGCAGGGATTTGTTCCCCGCTGCAGCGCAGCAGATTGCCCGCCGGGCAAGAATTATTAGTGCCGGGGCGTCATGCAAAGCCCTCAGGCTAGGCCAAAGCGCAGAGCGGCATAGCCCACCACCTTGCGGGTATCGCCCGAGGCCGTGGCCGATGTGTCGTACAGGCACAGTTCCGCCCAAGGTTCGCCCAGAGCGCGGGCGGCAAACAGGGCCAGGGCCATGGGGGCCGCCCCGCACATGGTGATTTTTTCACGCTGCACCATGCTGAGCAGACCTTCCGGGTCGCAGGCCAAGGCCTGCGAAAGGGCGAAGGCATCCTTGCGCATGGTGGTTTCCTGATCTTCGTAATGGTTCATGTCGGAGCTGACGATAATGCCGATCCGCTCTCCCTTGTTCTCGTACTGGCGGATGACCTCTGCCAGCGCAAGCCCAGCATCCTGCAAGATTTTGTGCTGCATGGTGCCCACGCATACAGGGGTAATGCGGCGGGTCGCGCCGGGCGTCCCCTGCGGTGGTACGCATTGCAGAAAAGGCAGCAGGACTTCTATGGAATGCTCGCCAAGGTGCGAATGCAGGTCCGGCGCAAAACCGTCCTTGCCGCACAGGCTGGCGGCCAGTTCCGCATCCACGTCAACGCTGCCTAGCGGGGTGCGCCACGTGCCGTCCGGCCACACGCCAAGGGGTGCGCCTCTGCCCGTGTGGTTGGGGCAGAGCATCATGAGCCGTTCCGGTAGGCTGGCTCCGGCTGTGGTTTTGTTCCAGGGGCTCATGAGAGCGGCCCCAAGCACCGTGCCGCAGTAAACGTAGCCAGCATGGGGAAGCATAAGGCCACGCAGGCTTGCAGAGGCCTTGCGCTTGGCGTCAATGGGCGCATTGGCCGACAGGGCCTTACCATCTGTGAGGTATGACCTGATTTCCTTTTGCAGCTCAACGGGCGAAGCAGGATAGAAACGCCCGGCTGCGACTGGTTCACGTTCGGGCATAAGAACACTCCTTTCGGGCGCGTCAGTTCAGCCCGCCCAGCAGGGCGTAGTGGGTTTCCATGTATTCCTGGAGGCCTTCGCGGCTGCCTTCCCGGCCAATACCGCTGAATTTCACGCCGCCAAAGGGCGTTTCGGCGGCAGCAAGGCCCGCATCGTTGAAGCCGGCCATGCCGTACTGCAATTTGTTGAACAGCCGCCAGGTGCGCGGCATATCGCGTGTGCAGATGTATGAGGCCAGGCCGAACTCCGTATCGTTGGCAAGGGAAATGGCTTCTTCCTCATCGTCAAAAGTCATGACGGCAGCCACCGGGCCGAAGATCTCTTCGCGGAAAATACGCATCTGCGGGGTCAGGCCCAACAACAGGGTAGGTTCGTAAAAATTGCCGCCAAGGCTGTGCGGCTTGCCGCCGAACAGTAGTTGCGCGCCTTTTTCCACGGCATCTTTTACTAGAGCGTCCGTATGGGTCACGGCATCGGCATTGATAAGCGGGCCCATGTCGGTTTCCGGCTTGAGGCCGTCGCCCACGCGCAGGGCGCTGATGTGGTCGAGCAGATTGGTGGCGAAGGTCTCCGCCACCCCGCTCTGCACCAGAAAGCGGTTGGCGCAGATGCAGGTTTGCCCGGCATTGCGGAACTTGCAGGCCATGGCCATGGTCACGGCCTTGTCCATGTCCGCATCGTCAAACACAATAAAGGGCGCGTTGCCGCCAAGTTCCATGGAAATGCGCTTGAGCGTAGGCCCGCACTGGGTTGCCAGTTGCAGCCCCACCGCCGTTGAGCCGGTAAAGCTGAGCTTGCGTACCAGCTGGTTGGAGGTGATCTCGTTGCCGATGCGCCGGGCGCTGCCCGTAACAACGTTGAAAACCCCGGCGGGGATGCCCACCCGCACGGCCAGTTCCGCCATTGCCAGCGCGCTGTAGGGCGTGGCGCTGGCGGGTTTGACCACCATGGTGCAGCCCGCCGCCAGCGCAGGGGCCACCTTGCGCGGGATCATGGACATGGGGAAGTTCCACGGCGTGATTGCCGCAGCCACGCCCACAGGAGCATGACGGGTGAGGGCCTGCACCCCGTGGCGGTATACGGGCGTGACCTCGCCGCTGAAGCGGCGGGCTTCCTCCGCAAACCAGGGAAAGTAGGATGCGCCCTGAAGGATCTCTGCTCTGGCCTCGGCCAGAGGTTTGCCTTCCTCAAGGGTGAGCAGGCGGGCGAGATCTTCAATGTTTTCGTCAATGGCGCGTTCCCACGCGTGGAGCAGAACGCCGCGTTCCATAGGCGTCCGTGCGCTCCACACAGCAAAGGCCGCCTGTGCGGCCTCAATGGCCTCGCGGGTTTCGGCCTCGCCACAGTTTGGCACGGTGCCCAACTGCTTGCCGTTGGCGGGATTAATGACTTCAATAACGCTTTTGTCGGCTGCATCGCGCCAGTGCCCATTGATGAGGCACTGGCTGCGGAACAGCTCCTGATCGTGCAGAATACGGTACATAAAACCCCCTGTAATGATCCCCGCAGGGCATCAGAACAGCTGCATGCCGTCTATCCAGTGGTGCTTGACCTTGCCGCGCAGGGTCTGCCCCAGAAATGGCGTGTTGCAGCTTTTGGAGTAGAGGTTTTCCGGCCCGGGAACCCATGTTTCGTCCGGGTCAAGCAGGAAGAAATCTGCTGGATCGCCGGGGGTAAAGCCGTTGCAGGGCAGGTTGAAAATTTCTGCCGGGCGGCGGCTCCACAGCCGGTGCACATCGGCCTCTGTCAGCACGCCTTCGGCCACCAGCCCCCAGGTGAGGCTGATAGCCAGATCAAGCCCGGTAAAGCCGCACATGGCATCATCCAGTGTGCCTTCTTTTTCGTGGGCGGCGTGTGGGGCGTGGTCTGTGGCGAGTATGTCGATGGTGCCGTTTTTCACGGCGCGGCGCAAGGCCTCGCGGTCTGCGGTGGTGCGCAGGGGCGGGCTGACCTTGGCCTGGGTATTGTAGCCCTCAAGGGCGGTTTCATCCAGCAGCAGATAATGGGGGCAGGTTTCGGCAGTCACCTTGACGCCACGCGCCTTGCCCCAGGCAATGCAGTCAACGGTCAACGCTGCGGAAACATGGGCAATATGCACGGGCACGCCAAGATATTCCGCCAGCATGATGTCTCGCATGGCCTGATTGGCCTCGCCAGCGGCGGGCTGTCCTTTGACGCCCAGCAGGCCGCTGGTCACGCCTTCGTGCATGCGCCAGCCCTTAGCCAGATGCGGGTCTTCGCAGTGATCAATGAGCACCAGATCGAGGTCCGCGCCGTATTCCATGATGCGCCGCACAAGCTCCGCGTTTTCCAGCGGGCGGCCATCGTTGGAAACAGCCACGCAGCCCGCTTCCTTGAGTTCCGCGAGGGGGGCCATTTCCTCGCCCTTGAGGCCCACGGTGGCGGCGGCAATGGGGTGGAGGCGCGGGCCATTGGGGTGGCTTTTGCGGGCGCTGTCGAGCATGGCGCGCGTAATGCTGGCCGTGTCGTTGACGGGCTTGGTGTTGGCCATGCACATCACCGCGCCAAAGCCGCCCCGCGCGGCGGCCTCGAGGCCGGAGGCGATGTCTTCCTTGTATTCAAAGCCCGGTTCGCGCAGGTGCACGTGGGCGTCGATGCAACTGGGCATGAGCACAAGGCCTTTGGCGTCAAAAACTTCGCGGCTGTCGTAGGTATGGTGGCCTGCCGGGGTCATGGTGACAATTTTGCCGTGCCGCACCAGCAGGTCTACCGGGGCTTCAAGGTGGCGTGCGTTTTTTATCAAGAGGCTCATGCGCGTACTCCATCGTTGCGCGTGGCCAGCAGATAGAGCACGGCCATGCGCGTGGCGACGCCTGCGGCCACCTGATTCAGCACCAGGCTCGCGGGGGCGTCTGCTATGTCATTGGAAATTTCAAGCCCACGGTTCATGGGGCCGGGATGCAAAACCTTGGCCTCGGGCGCGGCAAGGGCCAGCTGGCTGGAGCCAAGGCAGAAACGGCGGGAATATTCCGCAAGGTCGGGCAAGAGGCCCGCCTGCTGGCGCTCAAGCTGCAGGCGCAGGCACATGACTGCGTCCACATCGCGCACTGCTTTGTCCAGCTCCGTATAGATTTCCACGGGCCAGTGATCCACACCGGCAGGCAGCAGGGTGCGCGGGGCGCACAAGCGCACCTTGACGCCCAGCATGGTGAGCAGGTGCATGTTTGAACGGGCCACGCGGCTGTGGGCAATATCGCCCAGAATCAGCAGGGTGCGCCCGGCAAAGCGGTTTTGCCACGCCTGCCGCAGGCTGTAGCAGTCGAGCAGGGCTTGGGTGGGGTGGGCATGCCAGCCATCGCCGCCGTTGACGATGCCGCAGGGCAGCAGCTCCGCAAGAAAGCGCGCCGCGCCGCTGCTGGGGTGGCGGATGACAATGACATCCGGCCCCATGGCCTGAAGGGTGAGGCCCGTATCCTTCAGGCTTTCGCCCTTGTTCAGGCTCGAGCCTGATTTTGCCAGGGAATAGGTGTCGGCAGAAAGGCGTTTGCCCGCCACGTCAAAGGACGTCTTGGTGCGGGTGCTGTTTTCCACGAAAAACAGCACAACGGTCTTGCCCTTGAGGGTTGGCACCTTCTTGATCGGACGGCTGTTGATTTCCTGAAAGCTGGCGGCCAGGTCCAGCAGGTGCAGGGTGTCTTCCGCGCTCAGTTGGGTGACGTCCAGCAGGTCTTTGTGGGGCCAGTGGTAGCGATTGTCGGTATTCATGACGTTGCGTGGTAAAAAGGTCAAAAAAAATCCCCGTTGCTATACAACGGGGGAATACGAAAAACGCCTGCAAATGCGAAAAAAATCAGGGAGGCCGGGGGCGCTGTGCTTGCCCTGCCATAGGAAATTGCGCAAACGGGCGTTGGTCTTCATAAGTAGCAAATGTAGGCGCGCTTGGGCGCTTTGTAAAGCAAAAAGTCGGTTGACGCTTGCAGGGGCATTGTCTAGTTGTAGGGCGTACCGCGCACCGATGCAGACGTTTTGCGGCGCGGCTGTAAGTATCTTCAGCGAGGAGAACCACATGCTTGTGTCTCTTGTGGCCTACGTCTTGTGCGGGGCTGTGGCCGGTGTTCTGGCCGGGCTTTTGGGTGTCGGCGGCGGTATTGTTCTGGTGCCCCTGATGGTTGCCATTTTCCCCACTGTGGGAGTTCCCGCCCAGTATGTGCAGCAGATGGCGCTCGGCACATCGCTTGCCAGCATCATGATCACTTCCATCTCCAGCGCGCGGGCGCATAATGCCCGTGGCGCCGTGCACTGGGATATTTTCAAGGCCATTACCCCCGGCATTCTTGTGGGCACGTTCTTCGGCGGTCTTATTGCCACCCATATGCCCACCATGTTCCTGAAGATATTTTTTATCTGCTTTATCCTCTTTGTGTCGGCGCAGATGCTCTCCAACTACCGGCCCCCGGCCAGCCGCGATCTGCCCGGCAAGATGGGAACCGCTGGTGTGGGCGGCGTCATCGGCCTTGTGTCGAGCTTTGTGGGTATCGGCGGCGGTACGCTTTCCGTGCCGTTCATGACCTTTTGCAACGTGCCGCTGCACCATGCCGTGGGCACCTCGGCGGCCATTGGTTTTCCCATTGCCGTGGCGGGTACGCTGGGCTTTATTGTGGGCGGCTGGGGCAGGCCCGATCTGCCCGCCATGTCACTTGGCTTTGTGAACCTGTGGGCGCTGCTGGGCATTGCCACAGCCAGCTTTATGACCGCCCCGCTTGGCGCAAAGCTTTCGCATGCCTTGCCTGCCAGCAAGCTCAAGAAAGGTTTTGCCTGTTTTTTGATCCTTGTGGCCTTGAAGATGATCTGGGGCCTGGTGTAACGTAGACCCATGAAGCTTCAGTCGTACAACAAGGCTCTGGCCGAATCGGTGGTCTGGAACCTGCTCTGGCTTACGCTGGGGTCGGTTCTTATGGCCATATGCATTCAGAGCGTGGCCGCGCCTCATGGCTTCCTTTCCGGGGGAGTCATGGGCGTGGGCCTGCTGGTCAATTACTGGACAGGCACGCTCACGCCGCTGGTCTGGTATGCTCTGCTGTGCGTTCCTGTGTACGCATTGGGCTGGTTTGGCGTGGGCAAACGTTTTTTGCTCTATACGGCCTACGGTACCTTTTGCACCACGTTGTTCAGTTTTTTCATCACCTTTGAAATCCCCATTACCAACGAAGTGTATGCCACCGTGGTGGGCGGGGTGCTGCACGGCGCAGCCTGCGGCATCATGCTGCGCACGCTGGGCAGCAGCGGCGGTACGGATGTGGTTGCCGTGCTGCTCAAGGAACGCTGGAGCGTGCCCATCGGGCAATTCAATTTTTTGTTCAATTCCCTGCTGTTTCTTACGGCGGCCTCGCACATGGCGCTGGACCTCATTGTGGCTTCCATGCTGATGATGTTCATTTCGGCCAGTACGCTGGAGTATGTGCTGGGTCTGTTCAATCGCCGCAAGCTTGTGATGATTATTTCTGACCACGGTGAAGAAATCAGCGAGGCCATTCTGGTGACGGAACGCTTTGGTGCTACGCTTATGCGGGGCAAGGGGGCCTATTCCGGCTCGGATCGGGAAATCCTGCTCACAGTCACCAACAATGTTGCGCTCAAGCGGCTCGAGAATCTGGTGTTCAGCATTGATCCGCGCGCCCTGTTCATTGTGGAAAATACGTTTTATGTGTCCGGTGGGCAGTTTGCCCGCAGAAGCCGTTGACGGCGGAGGCCCCATGAACACGGAAGCCACGGAATCTCCTGAATCTGACGAGCCGTCGGAGGCCTTGCTGGCCATCAGGGCCAAAAGCATTCTGACCCTTGGCGGCGAAGGCCCTGCACGGGCCGCCCGCCTCTTTGCCCCGTTGAAAAAGATCGACAACGGCGTGCTGCTGGTGCGCGGCGGGTTGGTGGAGGATGTTCTGACGTGGTCGCAGGCAAAACTGCCCGCGGGCACGCTGGTGCGGGATGTGGGCGCGGTCTGCCTTGCCCCTGCCTGCGTCAACGCGCACACGCATCTGGAACTTTCGCATCTGGCGGAGAAAACCCGCTGGGGACGCGGTTTCACCGCCTGGCTGCAAAGCCTCATCCCCCTACTTGGCTCTGCCCCGCAGGCGGATGCCGTGGAAAGCGCCTGCGCCGCACTGGCCCTGTACGGCACGCTGTACGTGGGAAACATCACTGGCTCCCTGCCCGGCGGCACGGTTCTGGCCGACACGGCCTGCAATGAGGCGGGGCTGACAGCAAGCCATTTTTGCGAATGGTTTGGCTTTGGCGCGCCCTTTGCCGATGGTGAACGCCCCTGGCCGCCGCGTTGCCGTCAGGCTCTGGCTGATGATCCCTTTCTCATGGCCCGTTGCGCTCCCGGCGGGCATGCCCTGTATTCCACCGGGCCGGAAATCCTCAGCGCCGCGCGGCAGGATTGCTCCCGCATGGGGCGAGTTTTTTCCTTCCACCTTGCGGAATCGCCCGAAGAAACCCAGCTGCTCACATCGGGCAGCGGGCCTTTGCGCGATCTGTACGCCGGGGTTGTGCTGCCGCCAGACTGGACTGCGCCGGGTCTGCGCCCGCTGGCCTATGCGGTGAAGCTGGGCCTGCTCGGCCCCGGTACCCTCGCCGTGCACGGCGTGCAGCTTGACGCGCAGGAAGTGGAGGTGCTGGCAGCCAGCGGCGCGGCCCTGTGCCTGTGCCCGCGCTCGAACCGCAATCTTGGCGTAGGGGTGCCGCCCGTGCGCGAACTCATGGAAAGCGGTGCGCTGCTGTGCCTTGGCACGGATGGGCTGACCTCCAACCGCGATCTGGACGTGCGCAAGGAGGCGGTGTGGCTGCGCGAAACAATGGACGTGCCACCGGAAGCTCTGGTGCGCATGCTGACGGTAAACGGCGCTGCCGCCCTGAATCTGCTGGGCTGTGGGGCCGGGCGGCTGGAAAAGGGCGGGCCTGCGGATTTTTGTGTGTTGCCAGAAAACCTGACCTACTAGCCATCTACGAGCCAACAGCGTTCTTCGAAGATCACGAACAGTTTTCAGGCCTCTGAAGGCAGCTGCAAATGCCTTGAAATTGTTCTCGATTTCCCGTGTTTGTGTTTGGCGCATAAAGTCCTTGTCAGGGTAATTTGTTGCTGGCAGTATTCGCCCAGCAGACTGACGCCGTTACGGCATGTATCGCCAGCCTGCCGGGTGCGCCGCCAGGGGGTTTTGCGGCTTATCCGGGTTTGGGGATGCCGACCGCGTTATTACTGCAAGCGGCTTGCCGCTTTTTCTTAACCTGCGCCAAGAAGGACAACATGACCGAGGAAGTTTTGGATTGGAAGGAAGCCATTGCCAGGGTGCTCAACAAGCGCGACATGTACGTCAAGCTGCTTGCCAAGTTTATTGAAACGGAACGCGACACCCCGTCAAAGGTGGCTCAGGCCCTGAAGAGCGGCAACAAGGAAGAAGCCCGCAACCTTGTGCACAGCACCAAGGGAGCAGCCGCCAATCTGGGGGCCAAGGCGCTGGCCGCCGCTGCGCTTGAGCTTGAAATGGCCGTCAAGGCCGGGGCGGATACCGACCGCGCCATGAGCCATTTTTCTGCCGCGCACATGGACACGCTTGTGACCATGCACGCCTTTATGACGCAGTAGGCTGACTTTGCTGAAAAAGTTGAGCCCCTCCGCTGGGATATCCGGCAGAGGGGCTTTTTTTATGGGCGGCAGGCAATCGCGGGCCTGTTTCTGGCCGGTGATTCCTGCAATATTTTGAAGTAATAAAAGCGGGGCTGGCTGGATGCCCTTATGCAAAAAGCCCCATTCCCGCAAAATATTTAAATGCCAGTCTGCCCACAGGCCTATGGGCAGAAACACTCGTGCGTTTCGTCCATGAACTGCTCAAGCTTAGCCACAGCCTTGCGAAGTTCACTCTCAACCTGTTGATGTTTTTCCGGCGTGTCGCGAAAGGCGGGCAGGGAGACGCTCATGGCGCAGTCCACGCGCCCGGCAAAGGTAACAGGCACGGCATAGCAATGCAGCTGCGGGTTGATTTCGCCAATATCTCTGGCAATGGCCCCCTGACGTACCTTTTGCAGCTCTTCCAGAAAAGCGTCCATGTCAAAAGGCTCGGTGCAGAGCTCCCCGGCAAAAAGGGCGACCACTTCCTCCCTTTTGCACTGGCTGAGCAGCGCCTTGCCCAGGGCCGTTTTGCGGGCGGGCATGCGCGACCCCACGCGGGAAATGATCTGGATAGGCTCGCGCGAATCCACCTTGGCTATGTAGAGCACTTCGGTATGGGAGAGAATGCCCAGCTGGCAGATTTCGGCGCAGGCGTCCACCACCTGCCGCATGCAGGCCTGCGCCTGCGCCATGAGGGGATCCTGCGTGCGGAAACCCTCTGAAAACAGGTACAGGCCCCGGCCCAGTTCATACCGGCCAGAGAGTTTGTCTCTGCGAACGAAATCATGCTGTTGCAGGGTCTCAAGAATGGGCGAAATTGTGCCCTTGCTGCTGCCGATGCACTGGGCAAGCTGGGTTAGCGTGAGGCCGTGTTCTGTATCAGCCAGAGCTTCAAGGAGTGAAATGACCCGCTGGGTCGGCATGTGGACGGTTGGTTTTTGTTGGTCTTGCATGCCCATTGTTTTGCACGGAAAAATAATTTTTTCAAGAAATGCTCGGAGGGATGCTTGACGCAGATTGTTTGTCCGTATAGTTTGTATTTACGTATTAAGTTCGCATATACAAACAATAAGGCTGCAATCCTGAAAAGAGGGTGACCAAATGGGAACAACGGGTGCTCTGATTATTCTTGGCGTGACAATCGTCGGCATCGTGATGCTGTGCGTGCGTTACAGGGTTCATGCATTTTTGGCGCTTATGGCTGCCTGCGCCTTTTTGGGGATTGCCAGCGGCATGCCCCTGGGGGCCATTGGCTCCTCCATTGAAAAGGGCATGGGCAATACCCTGGGCTTTCTGGCTCCCATCCTCGCGCTGGGCGCGTTCATGGGCAAGATGCTTGAAGTTTCGGGCGGCGCGCAGCGGCTCGCCAAATCGCTTATTGGCGTTTTTGGTCAGACCAAGGCCTACTGGGCCATGCTCATCATCGGCTACATCTGCGGCATCCCCGTGTTTGCCCAGGTGGGTATGGTGCTCCTGATGCCCCTGGCCTTCTCTATTTCCAAGGAATCCAAGCTTTCCATTCTGCTGGTGGCTCTTTCTCTCTACACCGGCCTGCTGGTTGTGCACTGCGTTGTGCCGCCGCATCCCGCAGCCATGGCAATTGCCAAGGAACTGAACGCCGACGTGGGCAAGGTGATCCTTTACGGCCTCATCCTGGTGGTGCCCGGCGCTGTCATCGGCGGCCCCATTTTTGCCAAGTACATCAGCAAGCGCATCAATGTGCCGCTGCCTGAAGGGGCCGTTACCACGGTTATCAGCAAGGATGGCCGCGATCTGCCCAACTTTGGCGGAACCCTGCTGCTGACCCTGCTGCCGCTGATCCTCATGATCGGCAAGACCGTGGTGGAATTTTCCTCCAGCAAGGATGCGGCCTACATGCCCCTGGTGGAATTTTTGGGCCATCCTGTGATCGCCCTGTTCATTTCTGCCGTAGCTTCCCTGATCTTCCTCGGCGTGAAGCGGGGCTTCAGCTCCATTGAACTGAGCGGCTTCTGCGACAAATCCCTCCTGCCCATGGTTTCCATTCTGCTGGTTATTGGCGCTGCGGGCAGCTTCAACAAGGTCATCATGGATTCCGGCATGGGCAACGTGCTCAAGGACGTGCTGGTCACGCTCAACATGCACCCGGTCATCATGGCCTGGCTGATTGCTTCCATCATGCGCTTTGCCCTTGGCAGCGCCACCGTCGCCATGATGACGGCTGCGGGCTTTATCAGCCCTGTGCTGGCCGTGCATCCTGTTGACCCTGCGCTCATGTGCATTTCCATCGGCGCTGGGGCCATCGGCTGGTCGCACGTTACGGACTCCGGCTTCTGGTTCTTCCGCGAATTTTTGAACATGTCGGTCAAAGACATGTATATGTCCTTCACGTTATCTGGCTGCATTGTGTCGATCATCACGGCGATATTCTGCTACCTGGCATCGTTCGTTATCTAACTGAGCTATACGGAGATTATGATGAAATATATAACGCCCACACTTACCGCGCTGAAAAGCAAAACAGAAATCGACGTACAGTCGTGCCTCAAGCACTACGACTTTCTTATCAATGCCGGTATTGACGGCGCGGCCATATTCGGCAGTTCCGGCGAATTTCCGCACCTTTCTGTTGAAGAACGCAAGAGCCTGATTTCTGAGGCCATCAAACACATCGACCGCCGTATGCAGGTGCTTATCGGCACTGGCGACATGCGGGTTGAAGAATGTGTCGCCATGTCCAACTTTGCCTTTGAACAGGGTGCGGACGGCGTGATGGTGGTGGGGCCGTGGTATTTTGCCCTCACCGATGCGGACGTGATGAGCTACTTCGGCGCGGTGGCGGAGCAGGTGCGCGGCAAGGTGTACATCTACAACTATCCTGACCGCACCGGATACACCATTTCGCCCAGCGTGGTGCTTGAACTCGCCCGCCGCTATCCCAATATTGTGGGCATCAAGGATACCATTCCCGACATGGCCCACACGGTGGAGCTTATCCAGACCGTCAAGGGCAACATCCCCTCCTTTGAAGTGCTGAGCGGCTTTGACCATAACTTTGCGTCAAACATTCTGGCTGGTGGTGACGGCTGCATTGCGGCTGTTTCCAACGTGCGCCCCGACCTGTGCGTGGCCTGGCGCGATGCCATGAAGGCCCGTGATTTTGACGGCACCATGAAGTATCAGCAGTTGTTCAACCGCATTGTGGGCGTGTACGGATTCTCCTCGCCCTTTATGGCGGCCATGAAGGGCCTGCTTGTGGATGCGGGCATTTTTGCCTCTGCCACGGTTGCGTCCCCCTATCAGGAGGCAACTTCTGCCCAGATGTTTGCCGTGCGGGAATTCATGCGCGGTTTTTAGGGCATTTCAAGCGTGAAATGCCCAGATGGAGCAATCGGCGTTGGTTACGCAGACGCCGTCACGGTTTCAGGGCCTTGTAATGATGCAAAGGGCGGCCTCCCTCAGGCCGCCCGCTGAAACCGGCAACTTCTCAACAAAGAGAGTATGCTATGTCCATTGCAGATATTTACGCCAATCCGCAGAACGATGTATATGATGTAAAGACCCATGCTTCCGGCCCCAAGGGTTCGCTGCCGCTCACTGGCGACATGCTGCGCGAACTGCCCTGCGGCGATATTTTCGGCATGACCCTGGATGCGGGCATGGGCTGGAAGCCCGAAGATATTCTTGGCCCCAACGTGCTGATCATCAGCACCCTTGGCGGCAAGCGCAACGACGACGGCACCCCCGATGCCCTGGGCCTGCACGTGGGCCACTGGGAGCTGGGATTGCAGATTTCCGCCGCCAGCAAGGAGATCAAACAGCAGAAGGGCGTGCCTTTTGCCTCATACGTGACCGACCCCTGCGACGGTCGCACCCAGGGCACCACTGGCATGTATGACTCCCTGCCCTTCCGTAACGATGCTGCCATGGTCTTCCGCAGGCAGATCCGCTCCCTGCCCACCGTTGGCGCTGTTATCGGCGTTGCCAGCTGCGACAAGGGTCTGCCCGCAACCATGATGGCTCTGGCCTCCATGCACGACCTGCCCTGCGTGCTCGTGCCCGGCGGTTCGACCCTGCCCCCCACCGACGGCGAAGACCTCGGCAAGGTGCAGACCATCGGCGCGCGTTACTCCAACAACGAACTGAGCCTTGAGGACGCAGCCCGCCTTGGCTGCCGCGCCTGCGGTTCCGCTGGCGGCGGCTGCCAGTTCCTCGGCACTGCCGGCACTTCGCAGGTTGTGGCCGAAGGTCTTGGTCTGGCCCTGCCGCACACGGCCCTTGCCCCCTCTGGCGAACCCGTGTGGGTGGAAGTGGGCCGTCAGTCGGCCAAGGCCGTGATGGGCCTGCTGAAAAAAGGCATCACCATCAAGGATATCATCACCGACAAGGCCATTGAAAACGCCATGATGGTGCATGCGGCCTTTGGCGGTTCCACCAACCTGCTGCTGCATCTGCCCGCCATTGCCCATGCGGGCGGTTGCCATCGCCCCACGGTGGAAGACTGGGCTCGTGTGAACAGCATGGCCCCCCGTCTGGTCAGCGTGCTGCCCAACGGCCCCGTGTATCATCCCACTGTCCGCGCCTTTATGGCTGGCGGCGTGCCGGAAGTCATGCTGCACCTGCGCGACCTTGGCCTGCTGCATCTGGACGCACTCACCGTTACCGGCCATACCGTGGGCGAAAACCTTGAATGGTGGGAAAAGAGCGAACGCCGCGCCCACTTCCGCCGCATGCTCAAGGAGCTGGACAACGTGGAGCCGGACGATGTGATCATGTCGCCCGCCCGCGCCAAGGAGCGCGGACTGACCTCCACCATTACCTTCCCCGTGGGCAATATTGCGCCCGAGGGTTCGGTCATCAAGTCCACGGCCATTGACCCCACGGTCATCAATGCTGACGGCGTTTACCGCCACACGGCGGCCATCAAGGTTTTCACCGCCGAGCCTGACGCCATCAAGGCCATCAAGGCCGGAAAGATCGAAAAGGGCGATATGCTGGTGGTTATCGGCGGCGGCCCCTGCGGCACCGGTATGGAAGAAACCTATCAGCTCACCTCGGCGCTCAAGCATCTGTCGTATGGCAAGTATGTGTGCCTGCTGACGGACGCGCGCTTCTCCGGCGTTTCCACCGGTGCCTGCGTTGGCCATATCGGGCCGGAAGCACTGGTGGGCGGCCCTGTTTCCAAGCTGCGCGACGGCGATATTGTGGAAATGGTCGTGGACTGCAACAAGCTGGAAGGCCGCGTCAACTTTATCGGCACTGACCCGCAGCATCCCCTCACGCCCGAGGAAGGCGCCAAGGTTCTTGCCGGGCGCGAAACGCACCCCGGCCTCAAGCCCGCGCCCGCCCTGCCTGACGACACCCGCCTGTGGGCGGCCTTGCAGGCCGTGAGCGGCGGCACCTGGGGCGGCAGCGTGTATGATGTGGACAAGATTGTCACAGTGCTTGAGGCTGGCAAAAAAGCCCTGGGCATGTAGCAGACCCCTTAGACTGATAGTGCAATAAAAAAGGGCCGTCCCGTGATTCGGGGCGGCCCTTTGACATAGACAAATGAAAAACTGTTACGCGCCAGACGCCTCAAGCACAAAGCGGCGCACGTTGCGCATTTCTTCGCACAGGGCAGGGTAGTCGAAGCGGGTAAAGCGCCCGTCCTGATACAGAACCTCGCCGCCCACCATGGTCATGCGGGTTTCCATGCCCGTGGCCGCATACACAAGGTGCGACACTTCATTATACATGGGTTGCAGGTTCGGTTCGTTGAGATCAAGGGCCACGCAGTCGGCTGCCTTGCCGGGGGCCAGCGAGCCAAGGCGTTCATCGTGCATGGCGGCTGCGCCGCCGAGGGTCGCCATATCCAGCACCTGCGCCGCAGGCAGCAGTGTGGGATCAAGCCCTGTGAGCTTGTGCAGCAGGGCGGCGCGGCCCATTTCTGAAAACATGTTCAGCCTGTTGTTGCTGGCAGCGCCATCCGTGCCAAGGCCCACATGCATGCCGCGCGCCAGCATGGCCGCCACCGGAGCAGCGCCCGAGGCCAGCTTCATGTTGGACGATGGATTGTGGGCCACCACGGCCTGTTGTCGAGCCAGCAGGTCAAGCTCCGCCGAGGTCACATCCACCACATGGGCAAGGGTGCAGGGCACGTCGAGCAGGCCGAGGCCGCGGCAGTATTCCGTAGGCCTTTTACCTTGGGCAGACAGACATATCTGCGTTTCTGACGGGGTTTCCGCCAGATGAATGTGCAGGGGCAGGGCAAGCTCCTGCGCGAGGTCGCGGGAGGCTGTCAGAATCTCCGGTGTGGTGGTGTAGACGCTGTGCGGGTTCACGGCCACGCGCAGGCGCTCGTGATTGCGATATTTTTCCGCCAGGGCGCGGGTGGCGTGCAGCGCTGCCTCCGGCCCCGGAAAAGCCGCAGAAGGAAAGGCAAAAACCGCTTCGCCGCCCAGGCAGCGCAGACCTGCCGTGTCGGCGGCTTCAAAGACCGATTCTTCAAAAAGATACATGTCCACGCAGGCGGTGGTGCCCGTGCGCAGCATTTCTGCATATCCAAGCAGGCTGCCGAGGCGCACCATTTCCGGCGTCAGCTTTTGCTCCACGGGAAAAATACTCTGGTTCAGCCAGTCCATGAGCGGCATGTCGTCGGCAAGCCCGCGCAGAAAGGTCATGGCCGCATGGGTGTGGGCGTTGACGAGGCCCGGCAGAACGAGCATGTTTTCGAAGTGCAGGGTGTTGCCGGACTGCCAGTTCTGGGTGATCTCGGCGGTGGGGCCGACTGCGGCAACCAGACCCTTGTCGATGGCCAGAGAGGCCTTTTCTATAACGCGGCGCTGCTCGTCCTGAGTGACGATGCAGGCGGCATGGAGCAATGTGTCGCAGTGGCGCATGCGTTTCTCCGCAGACAGGTTGGCGTGATATTTCCATTAATGACGCGAGATTTCAGGTGTAGCGCCCTGGCTCGCGCTTGGCAAGAGTTCTTGCCGTACCGGGTTGAATGACGGTGAACAGCATGCGTTGTCTGGTCTTGCATGGCCTCGCGGGGAGCCCCTTTGAGGTGCGGCCTGTGGCCGATGCCCTTGAAGCTGCGGGTCATGTTGCAGTTTGCCCTGTGTTGCCGGGGCATGCCGCTTCGGAAGAGGAATATCTGGCAAGTTCCTACTCGCAATGGCTTGACTGCGCCCGCGCTGCCTACCTTGAGCAGTGCGCGGGCGGCCCCGTGCTGCTGGCAGGCTACTCGCTAGGCGGGCTGCTGGCGCTGGACATTGCTGCGGAGGCCGCGCAGGGGCGGTTTCCGAACCCGGCGGGCCTGCTCCTGCTGGCAACGCCGCTTTTCTTGTGGCGCTTGCATCCCCTTTTCCTTGCCGACTGGCGTATGCCCCTGCTGCCCCTGTGGAGCCGTTTGCAGCCTGTGCGGCTGGTGCCGCCACGCTCTGCGGCGAGCAGGGCAGTCGCCCCCTGGCAAGGGCACGAAACCCTGTGTTCGTATAGCCACTTGCAGCAATTGGCACTGGCGCAAAAAAGGCTCCGGGCGGCTCTTGGCAATATATGCGCGCCGCTGTGCGCCGTGCAGCTATATAGCGATGGCGTATGCCCGCCTTTCAATTCCAGTTTTCTGCTTGAACAGTGCGGCGCGGCTGATGCGAGGCTGCATATTTTGCGGGTAACAAGCCCCCACGGCGGGCATTTGCCAACAACGCACGTGGAAAGCCGTGAGCGCGTGGCCGCCATTGTCACGGCCTTTGCCAGCGAGGTGGCGGAGGGAAAGGCTTGCAAGATTGCGCCGCAGCGTATATAGAAATTGGCTGGCATTGCCCGAAAATCGGGCGCGGGCAAGGTTTTGCCCTTGCCGATGCCGGGCGGTACTTTTTTAATGCTATACCCACACCCTATGGAGGTGCGTTTTGTTTGAATCCTTAGCTTATGCCATGGGCACGCCCCAGGCCGGGGCCGCTCCCGCCAGCGGACAGGAAATGCTGATGCAGTTTCTGCCCCTCATCGTCATGTTTGTCATTTTCTGGTTCCTGCTTATCCGTCCCCAGCAGAAGCGGGCCAAGGTCCACAAGCAGATGCTGGCCGAACTCAAGCGCGGCGACCACGTTATGACCTCAAGCGGTCTGCTTGGCCGTATTCTTGAGATCGACGATGAACAGGTGCTTCTTGAGAGCGGCGAAGCCAAGCTGCGCGTTTCGCGCGGCTCCATCGGCGGCGTTATTCCTGCCAAGGGCGGCAAGGACACCAAGGAAGAAAAGTAGCAGGTCGCCTTGGCGACTTGTGTCTGCCTCTGCCAGGCGGGCGAAGTGCATGGCCCATGAGCTGGACTGGCGGTTGCCGGATCGGCTCAAGGGCTTTTGCCTCTTGACGTGCCCGGATTTTCGGGTCTTCGGGGTTTCCGGCTTTGTCGGTAGCCCTGCGGCTGTCCCTCAAGGGATAGCCGCGTGGTTGCGGCAAAGCTTAATCTGTTGTGTGGAAGGTGAACGATGGGTCTGCTCTGGCGCTTGTCCATAGCCATCATGGTTTTTGTGTTGTCCCTTGTTTACGCGCTCCCCAGCGTTCCCTATTTGGGAACAGCTCTTGAGCGCGTTCTGCCGTCGAGCAAAATCAATCTCGGCCTTGACCTCAAGGGCGGCATCCATCTGACGCTTGGCGTTGACGTTGCCAAGGCCGTGAGCAATTCACTGGCCCTGACCGGGCAGGATTTGCGCCGCGTGGCCGAAGATGAAAAGATTGTTGTGCTGCGCCCCCGCGTGGTGGGCGGCACCGCTCTTGAATTTGTGCTGCCGCGCGCAGAAAATGAACCGCAGTTTCGCGAACTGCTGGCCCGTCACTTTCCGCAGTTGAGCGTGGGCGAACCCCAAGCTGGAGAAGCAGGGCAGTTGCGCTACGTAGCCCACTTCACCCCGGCGGAAGTCAAGCGAATTGAAGACCTTTCGCTTGACCAGGCCCTGCGCACCATCCGCAACCGTATTGACCAGTTTGGCGTGGCCGAACCCGATATCCGCAAGCAGGCTGGCAACCGCATTCAGGTGCAGTTGCCGGGTATTTCAGACCCGCGCCGCGCCGTGCAGGTTATCGGCCAGACCGCTCACCTCGAGTTCCATCTGGTGCGCGAGGATGTTGACCCCGGCAAGGCTGTGCTGCCCCCTGGCGTGATCGCGCTGCCCATGCTGGAGAAGAACCCTGGCCAGCAGCAGAAAGAAACGCTCATCGCTGTTGAAAAAGACGCCATGCTCACCGGCGAAGACGTGTCGGACGCCCGGCCCGCCTTTGACAACATGAACCAGTCGTACGTCACCCTGAATTTTAATGCCCGCGGCGCGCGTATTTTTGAACGCGTGACTGGCGAAAGCGTGGGCCGCCGCATGGCTATTGTGCTTGACGGCAAGGTGTATTCCGCACCTTCCATCCGCGAGCGCATCGGCGGTGGCAAGGCCAGCATCTCAGGCAGCTTCACCACTGCCGAAGCCCAGGATCTTGCCATTGTGCTGCGCGCAGGTTCGCTGCCCGCGCCCGTCTCCGTGCTTGAAGAGCGCACGGTCGGCCCCTCGCTGGGTCAGGAAGCCATCGACAGCGGCCTTCATGCCGCCATGGTGGGCGCTGCTGGCGTGGTGCTGTTCATCGGCATCTACTATGGTTTGAGCGGTCTCATTGCCGACGTCATGCTCTGCTTTACCATGCTTATTGTCATGGCGGGCATGGGCGCTTTTGGCGCAACCCTGACGCTGCCGGGCATAGCGGGTATTGTGTTGACCATCGGTATGGCGGTTGACGCCAACGTGCTCATTTACGAACGCATACGAGAGGAAATAAGGCTGGGCCTCACGCCGCTTGCCGCAGTGCGCGCAGGTTTTGACCGCGCGGCCATTTCCATTACCGACTCCAACCTCACGTCCATCATTGTGACCGTCATCCTGTACCAGTTCGGCACTGGCCCCATCCGTGGCTTTGCCGTAACGCTGGGACTGGGCATCGTGGCCTCCATGTTTACGGCCATCTTTGTATCGCGGGCCATTTTTGAGGAGTGGGCGCGGCACTGCGGCCCCAAGGGCATCAGCATCTAGCGCGCCGGGAGGCAATTATGGGTTTCGCATTTATCAGACACGACACCAAGTTTGATTTTATTGGCCTGCGCCATTGGGCATACGGTATCTCGGCCTTGCTGATTCTGGTGGGCATTATCTCCACCATGTGGGGCAACGGCCTCAAGATGGGCATCGACTTTGCGGGCGGCGTTATTGTTCAGATTCAGTTTCAGCAGCCCGTGAAAGACGAAGCATTAAAGAAGAGCCTTGAAGTTCCTGCTCTGCCGGGCATTACCACCCAGAAGTTCGGCGACGGCGACAGGGACTATCTGCTGCGTTTTTCCAATTCGGAAAACAGCGATGCAACACAAGTGCGTACAGCTGTTGTGGATTCTCTGGCAGCAGCCTTTCCGGACAACAAGGCTGAAATCCAGCGTCTGGAAGTGGTCGGCCCCAAGGTCGGCGCAGATTTGACCAATAAGGCCTTGAGTGCGCTCTTTTACGCTGTTTTGCTCATTGCCGTGTATATCTCTGGCCGGTTTGAACAGCGCTGGATGGCTGGCGCGGCCATGGCTGCGGCATTGTGGGGCGGCACCTATCTTGTGGGCCTCACCGGGCTTGGCATGGGCTGGCTGGTGCTCATCTCGCTTGCCATCACCCTTGTGGTGTGCTTTGTGCTGCGGCTCAACTTCGCGCTTGGCGCTGTTGTGGGCCTGCTGCATGACGTGGGCATCACTCTGGGCCTGCTCTCGCTCATGAAGGTTGAGGTTGACCTCAACGTTATGGCGGCCCTGCTGACTCTGGTGGGTTATTCGCTCAACGATACCATCATCGTTTATGACCGTCTGCGCGAAAATCTGCGCGCTGCGCCCGAGCTGAGCATGGCTGATCTGATTAACCGCAGCGTCAACCAGACCCTTTCGCGCACCATCCTTACCAGCGGCACGACATTTTTGGCAACGCTGTCCCTGTTCCTTGTGGGCGGCGGCGTGATCCATGATTTCGCGTTGACCGTGCTTATTGGCGTGGTTGTGGGTACGCTCTCTTCCATCTACGTGTCTTCTGCGGTGTTGCTGGCTCTCGGCGATACGGATTTTTATGTTGCCCTTGTGCAGCAAAAGGGAAAATACGAGCGTCCTGGCGAACACGGCGTTGTGTAGCCTTTGTTGCAAAACGCAGAGCTGCTTTGCCTGACAGGTATGTAAAAATCCCCGGTTGCCTCGGCAGCCGGGGGTTTTTTTCAGTCCTGCGGTCTTTCGC
Source organism: Desulfovibrio sp. (assembly GCF_019422935.1). Taxonomy (NCBI): domain Bacteria; kingdom Pseudomonadati; phylum Thermodesulfobacteriota; class Desulfovibrionia; order Desulfovibrionales; family Desulfovibrionaceae; genus Desulfovibrio; species Desulfovibrio sp. Next base: position 80,831 of record NZ_JAHZCJ010000009.1, read on the forward strand.
GCTATAACTCTGCAATGAAAAAAGGCATGCTGTGGGCATGCCTTTTTTACAAGTCAGCCGATAAGGCAAACAGAAGCAAAAGCGTCAGGCATCATGAATTTCCTGCTTGATGACAGCCTCGGCCTTGATACGGTCAAGCAGTTCTGCAAAGGTGGCTTTAACGTGCTCACGTATGTCACCCGCCACCACAAGAAAGAGCAGATCATCGCCCGGCTTGAGCAGGCCTTCCTCGGCCTGGGCAACGATGGCAAAAATTCCCGGCTGTTTTTCCATCTCGCGGCAGATGGCGTCCATTTTCGCAGTGTCATGCGAAACGCGTACTGCGGTAACCGGGGCATGATCCCCGCGCGACCATGCGCGCACAACACCGTTGTGCACCAGCATCATACCCACGTGGTCGGCGAAGCCGGGGCGGGCTTTGAGTTCCTGAAGAGTTTTGTTAATGTCCATAAAAACCGCCTTGGTTTTATTGGCTAGATCAACGCCGTTCATTTCAGGCTACAACATGGCAGCCTTTGTATAAAGGACTTTATTCATGGCGCATTTATCGCAGTTACTCTCACGCCTGCCGGGCAATATTGATGTGCGCATGAGCACCATGGGCCATGTGGTGTGGGTAAGCTGGCACGACAGGCTCGCCCCCGCCGTAGGCCAGACGCTGCTGAATTATGGCGGTATGCTGGTGGGTGAAGAAGCGGAGCAGTCAATCTGGTTCTTCTTTACCGACGACGTTTTTCTGGCGCTGGCCCGGCTGATGGTGTGGGGCAATTTTAACGAATTGCCAGTTGCCATTGAACTGTTCCCGGGGCGGTTGCAGTTCGGGCGCAAGCGCGAGGTCAACCTGCTGCTGGACGGTGCCTTGCAGGCCCAGCAGATCGTTGTGACCGATGCCCTTGAAATCTGGATACATCCCAAGAGCCGCGAGGGGAAGAAAGGCCTGCCAGGCATTACCTTTGAGCGCCGTTCCGGGCGACAGGGCATGGCGGGTGTTGACTGGGCCTCCATGACGGTTGATGTGCGCATGCCCTATGCCTCCACCCAATCGTGGTTTGCCGTGCTGCATCCCTTGGGCAGTCCTCTCGACAAGGCCTATCAGGTCGGCTGGACGTCCATGTTCAAGCGGCTTGAGGCCCTGCTGCAAAAACACAAGATCAAATCCATCGTGGACAATACGTTCATGATGATTGCCATAGACAATCTGCAAATGTTGCGCACCTTCATGCGCGACTATCTGCACAGTTTTGACAAGGAGAAAAACGAAGCTGCGGGCTATTGGCCCTGCGTAAGCGTGGTTGCCGACCGCAACAACCTGAATTTTAATGCTGATCTGCCCAAGAAGATAGGCTTGCAGTGGGATAATCTCATGCCGGATTTCCCCTACCTGAGCTACCGCAATGCCTATCTGCTGGGCGAGGGGTTTACTGTTCGCGATCTGCGCTTTACCGGCGAGCAGATGGCCATGGACAGCTGGTGCAACGTGATGCTGGACGAAAACAGCCTCAGCGGCAGGTCTATTACGCTGCTGATGCCAAGCCGCCTCACATCGCCCAGCCCCTCTGGCACTGGCTGCGTTTATTGCGGTATTCACAGTCACGATTCGTCAGAATGCCCCACGCGTTTTGGGCCAGCCTCCAATAGCCAGGAAGTGTGGGAAAACATCGGGCAGCTGGATCTTGAAGCCATCAATGAAGGGTTCCGCAGCATCGAGATGACGCTGACGGAAAAGGGAGCAGGCGGCTACGGGGCAGTGCTTGGCGGCGAAGACGATGCCGCTGTGGTGATGCGCGCCGTGCTTGAAATCAACTCCGCCTGCCAGCTGCGCAACGTGCCGCGGCACTGGCTTTACCGCATGCGCGAGCCAGAGCCCAACGAAGCCATCCCAACCAAGGATGACAGCCCCGCCTGGGATCTGCTGGACAAGCTCATAACCACATCTCCTTCTGCAATGTCGGAGATGGAAAAGAAGATAAGTCAGGCAATCTCGCGGCATCAGCGCGATCCGCGTCTGCACATGGTGCAGGCTTTTGCGCACATTGAGCGCAACGATTATCCACGTGCGGAAGCGGCGTTCCGCAATGCGGCGGTGCTTACGCCGTCGCCCGCCTTGCAGGCCTGGACAGAATTTTTTCTTGCGCGTCTGGCGGAAGAGCAAGGTCAGTTCTCTCAGGCCATAGAACAGTATTCACAAATTTGGCGTGTCATGCCTCAGTGGCGCGAGGTCAAGTATCGCGAAATCGTCTGTCAGGTAAAAATGGGTTTTTGCGAGCCTGTGCTGGATCAGCTCATAACGCTCATCCGTGAAGAACCCGCGTACTTCAACAGGATTCTCATTGATCCGGCCCTTGAGCGTGGCCGCCTGCTGATCCTTTCAGCCCTGTATGACCTGTGGACAGAGGCCAAAAAATGCGCCGATGCCGACCGGGTTCGCGTCAACGAGATCAGCGCCCGCATCAATGCCTGGTTTGCGCCGGAACACCCTGTACAGCTGCAACTTGGTGAAAAGGTTCGTGAACTGGAAACCCTTGCCAATATCAACAACTACCTTGCCTACCTCAAGGTCGTGGCTGAGCGGCCCAACCTTGAAAGGGAAATGGAAGACTGCATAGCCCGCGAGGTTGAAGACCTCCGCAATCGATACAAGTACTATCTTGATATTCTGCAGGAAATTCGGGATGAAGCCTCCTGGTTCCCCTTTCCTGCGGCATTGCGGGAGTTCAGTCAGGAATTTAATGAGAGCGCGGGCATCATTAACCGGGCATTTTCGTGCAACTTCAAGGAGGCCGAGGCTTTCAAACGCGCCCAAGGTGAAACGCCTCATTTGGCAGAATTGCTGCGCAGTCTGCGCAAGCGCCTGCAATTTTTGCGAATGGTACGTGATGGTACGCTTTTTGGCCTTACTCTGCTCAAAACGTTCATGTGGCTGGAGGCCTTGGGACTGCTGCTCTGCTTTGTTGCAGTGCCGGTGATCTATTTCTGGGGCGAAACACTGCACTTGGGCTGGCTGCGGGATATTCTCGGCTCCGAGCCGTGGTCGATCCAGAAGATTCTGATTCTCATTGTGACCATGGTTTCTCTGGGGACTGCCGCCCTGCGCACGACAATTGTGTTTGACCGCAAGCGTGAGCGCCTGCTTGAGGAGGCGCGTCAGCAGCGTGAGCAGGCGCAGCAAACCCGGCTTGAGCGTATTCGTCAGCAACGCAGACTTGAGGCGGATCGCGCCCAAAAAAGGAAGGATGCGGAGCAATCGGGGAAGAAATAGCTAAACTTGGGCCAGCCTCTTGCATAATTTATCGATAATTGTTATTAATAAATCAAGCACACAAGGAGGAAGCCATGACATCCCTGAAGGATTTTTCTCTTTACAATATAGACTGGAACCTCAGCCCTGAACACGCAGTAACCATGTATCTGGAATGGGGAAATAACGACTGGCATTCAGAATATCCCCCGGTTCGCTCCAAGGAAGATGTGTCCCACTACTTTGTGGTGGACAGCTGGCAGGAGCCGCCTGTTATCCGGCTTGTGAAGCGCAATTCAGAAAGGGCGGACGATCTGATTACCGTTCCTCTGCCTAAGATGCTGATGGAAGACTATCGCAAGGTTCACGGTTCTTGGCGTGGCATAAGCGAGCCCACGCCCGAAGTGAAGTCCTGGCTCAAAAAGGAGCTTGGGCAGGATTGATGCTCAGCCAGGGTGCCTCTGATGTGCCCAACGATACAAAGAAATGTTAAAAGGCCCGCGTAAAGCGGGCCTTTCTCGTGACATGGAAAAAAGTCAAAGCGTAGCGTCAGCGCGCTCCAAAGCCGGGGATGCGGTACCTGTCTTCAAGCCAGCGCAACAGAAACGTTGCCAGGGTGACCATTGCCAGATAGTAGGCCCCCACAGCGATAAAGACTTCTGTGAAGCGAAATGTATCAGAGGCAACAACCTTGCCTTCGCCCATGAGCTCAAGGCACGTAACCAGATAGGCCAGCGAACTGTACTTGATAAGATAGATGATCTCATTGCCGCAGCCGGGCAATGCGCGTCTGGCTGCCTGAGGAATAATGATCCACGAAACTGTCTGCCATTGGCTGAAACCAAGCGCCTGGGCGGCGCGCACCTGCCCCTGCCTGATGGAAAGCAGAGCTCCCCGCACATATTCCGACTGATAGGCGGCTGTGCAGAGTGTGAAACTGGTCAGGGCCGCACCAAAGGGTGAAAAGAAAATGCCAAGCTTGGGCAGAGCGTAATAAATCATCATCAGTTGCACGGCCAAAGGCACACCGCGTATCAGCGAGGTATAGCCGTTGCCGAGGCGGCGCAGCCAGCGCGGGCCAAAAGCACGGGCGCAGCCCAGAAGCACGCCGCCCACAAAGCCAAGGCTCCCGGCTGGAATAATGAGCGCAATTGAAACCAGCAGCCCGCGGTTGAGGGCTGGCAGTAGTTCATTGCTGAAAAAGGCCGCATCCAGCACTTAGGCCCCCATCTCCAGCAGGCGCTGGCAAAAATCGCGGGTACGCGTGTTTGACCCTTCGGCCAGCAGCACTGCGGGCGAGCCCTGTTCAATAAGCTTGCCGTGTTCCATGAAAATAATTTCGGTGGCAAGGGCACGGGCAAAATCCATCTGGTGCGTTGCCATGACCATGGTCATGCCGCCGCTGGCAAGATCGCGAATAACGGCAAGCACTTCTCCCACAAGTTCTGGGTCAAGGGCAGAGGTCGGCTCATCAAGCAGAATAACCTTGGGATCCATGGCGAGGGCGCGGGCCATGGCCACGCGCTGCTTCTGGCCGCCAGAGAGTTGCGCCGGATACAGGCTTGCGCGGCGGGCAAGGCCCACGCGGGCCAGTTCTTCCTGTGCGCGGGCGCGTGCATCGGCAGCAGACATACCGCGCACCTTGCGCAGGGCTATGGCCACGTTTTCTTCCGCGGTGAGGTGATCAAACAGGTTGAAATCCTGAAAGATCATGCCAACCTGGGCGCGAAAGGCGCACAGCGCGGCCTTGTCCGTGCGGTTGAGCAACTGGCCTTCAAGATAAATCTCGCCGGAATCCGGGGGAATAAGGCAGTTGATGCTTTGAAGGAACGTGCTCTTGCCCGCGCCGGAAGGCCCGATGAGCACCTTGAGTTCGCCCCGGTTCACCGTGAGACTGCAATTATCCAGAATGGGCTTGCCGCCCAACATCTTGGAAATGCCCTTGACCTGCAATACCGCTTGTTGATCCACGCTCATGCTTATCCCATACCCATGCCTTCCATGCCGATCCCTGAGGAATAGCCGGGCACATGGATTTTTTGTTCCAGATGACGCAACAGTTTCAGCACCACCAGCGTCAGCACAAAATACAGCACGCCCGCAGTGGCGTAGAGGGCCAGATGCTCATGCGTTCTGGCCGCCACAAACGAGGTGCGGGCCATGATGTCTTGCGTGCCGAGCACAAAGCAGATGGCCGAATCCTTGAGGAGAATAGAAAATTCGTTGGCCCAGCCAGGGATGGAGAGCCGCATGGCCTGAGGTAAAATAATGGAGCAAATGCCCGTGCTTTCGCGCATGCCAAGGGCGCGCGCAGCATTGAGCTGCCCGTGGGGCAGGCTTTCGATAGCGCCCCTGAAAATCTGCGACTGGTAGGCCGTGCTGGTGCTGCCAAGAACGATACAGCAGATGAAGAAGGGATCAATGGAAATACCGATGCTGATGAACAGGCCGTAGCAGAGGAACAGCAGCACCAAGATGGGCACACCTCTGAAAAACCAAACATACAACGCCACCAACCGCCGCAGCCAGGGGCCGCCATAAACCTGGGCCACGGCCAGGGGCACGCCAAGCAGCAGACCCATCGTCAGCGACAGGGTGACGTTGCCCACCGTAACCAGACTGCCGGACAGAATGGAGGGCAGGGCGTTGTATACCACAAGCAATGAATTCATGTATGGAGGGTGCCTTTTCCGCACAAGCGCGAACCGTCCGGGTTGCAGGCGGTTCGCGCTTGACGTGTGGGCGCTTGCGCGTCCGTTATTTGCTCAGGTATTTCTGCTGCAGTTCTTTCCAGTAGGGGTCGGCCATAAGCTTTTTATAGCCTTCGTTCACCAGCTTCTGCAGTTCCTTGTCGTCTTTGCGCATGGCAACGCCGAAATTGTCGGGGTCGCCGTGGGTACCGGCCTTTTTGACGGCGCGGCCATTTTCAATGGCATTGTTGGCGGGCAGTTCGTCCATCAGGGCTGCCTGGATGCGGCCATTGAGGAGGTCTTCAACCGCAAGAGGGGAAGATTCGTAAAAGCGCAGTTCAAAAGGATATTTCTTTTCTTCCTGCTCTTTTTTGATGTCGTTGGCTTCAGAGGTGCCGCGCTGCACGCCGAGCTGGATTTTTTTGCTCAGAATGTCTGCAGGGGTCAGCTTGGAATCGGCGGGCACAACAAACACGCGCGAAACCGTCCAGTAGGGGTTGGAGAACTGCACAACCTTGGCGCGCTCAGGGGTGATGCTCATGCCGGAATCAACCATGTCGATCTGCTTGGCGAGCAGGGCGGGGATGATGCCGTCCCATGCCATGGGCTTGTGAACAACTTCAAATCCCATGGTCTTGGCTATCCAGTTCATGGAATCCACGTCAAAACCAGCGGGTTTGCCGGTTTTTTCATCCATGTAGGCAAAGGGCGGATAGTCGGGGTCAATGCCGTTTACATAGGCCTTTTTGGCAAATGCGGGCACGGCGGCCAGTATGGCGGCCAGCAGGGCGCAGACGAGAAGCTTCTTCATGTTCAATTTCCCCCTCGGAAAGGACAGAACGGACATGCGCCGACACTGCCGCCTGAGGCGGCTGGCGCGCATACCTGCGCGGTTGGGATTTATTACCAACGCCGCGCGGCCACTGCAAAACAAGGTCTTTCTGTAACAGAAGGAGGGCTGTGACGCAAGGGCGACAGCCCGCGTCACAGGGCCGCCGGGGCAGAGGGCGGCCCGAAATGTGCGAGCCGGTGTCGGCTTTGCCGACCCGAAAGCGAGGGCATTTCGAGAATAAGAGTAAACCGCAAGGGCGA